>NZ_DEZM01000006.1:638-20245 GCF_002364825.1 Acinetobacter sp. UBA3132
TATCCAGGTGGACATGGTCCGTTATGGGATTTAGCCAATGATTACACTTCAATCCATTTAATTGAAGAAACCTTGCAATCCAATAAGCCTGTCGTACTGGTCTGCCATGCGCCAGGAGTACTGAAAAAGGTAAAAGATAGTGAAGGCCACTCAATTGTGTCAGGTAAATCAGTAACTGGTTTTAGCAATACCGAAGAAGAGGGAGTCGGCCTGACGAATATTGTTCCATTCTTGGTCGAAGATATGCTGAAGGAAAATGGTGGGCATTATTCCAAAGCTGATGATTGGCAAGTTCATGTGCAGCAGGATGGTTTACTGATTACCGGACAAAATCCAGCATCATCTGCAGCAACGGCGGATGCCCTGTTAGATTTATTAAAATAATATCCTGAAGATGCCCATGAATAAATAACTCCTGATTTCTGCTCAATTCAGGAGTTATTTAAACAATTAAATCATGACTTAAATCCATCAACCTTGAACGCTTTTCTCAACTCACGGCACATCAAATGGTGATGGATCCCATGTACCTCGTTCCAGTTCTCTTAATTTAAACCAGACATGCACAGATTCGCGCTGAAAATTCCGCATGACATAACTATAAAGCCTTTCAGAGATGGTGACTTTAAAACTCAATAATCGATGTAGCATGAAGGCTAAATCAAAATCGGCAATACTCCATTGTGAACTTAACCATTGATCGCCAATCAAAGCCTCACTTACTCTGGTTAATCGATCAATTTCCACTTGGGTATGCCGGTCTGGAATATAAGGTTCTGGTAATGGCTGAAAGATACCTGTTGAAGGCATATTTTGACATATCAGACTAAAATCAGATTTAAGCAATGCCTGAACCGCCCGACATTTAGCACGCGCCCGAATATCTGCCGGATAAAGAGCCGGATAATCAGGTGCTGGAAAAAGCTCGTCCAGAAACTCAGTGATTGCCATGGATTCAAAAATTGACCAGCCATCCACAGATAAGCAGGGAATTTTTCCAGTTTTACAGATTCTTAGATAGGTATCCGATTTATTTTCATCCTTATCCAGATCAATTTTAATCTCTTTAAAATCGACATGTTTTTCTCTAAGGGCCACAAAAACCGACATGGCATAGGGACTTAATCTTTTACGATCAATATAAAGGCTTAGACTTTGCATAGCATGGCTCCCCTAATGGAGTTGTTATCAGTATATAAAACTATGGGATTGCATACGGTCATCAAGTTCCAAGTTATACCCAAACTGAAGTGAACAATAGCGGAGTATCTTTACAGAGTTTAAGCAATTGCAACCAATCCACTGCTAAATGGAGGAGCTCATTGAGCTGAATTCAGCTTTCCAAGTCATATGATTCACGTTAAATTAAATCATTTCTTTGATCAGTCACCATCATGCTTAATTTTGACGAATTTCCAGACACGGTCTATGCCATCCAGCATCTTGCCTTTGAAGACCTTGGCGCGTGGGAAGATACTTTCTATCAGCTCGGCCTACGCGTACGTTATTTTGAAGCAGGGGTCGATGACCTGACCCAGGCATTTGAACATACAGGTCTGACGGTGATTTTAGGTGGTCCAATCGGCGTTTATGAAACTGAAGACTATCCTTTCTTACAACAGGAAATAGACTTACTGAAAGTTCGTTTACAGCAAAATTTGCCGACTTTAGGAATTTGTTTAGGTGCACAGCTCATTGCGCATGCATTAGGAGCAAAAGTGTATGCAGGTCATAGCAAAGAGATTGGTTGGTCCAAGCTTAGCCTTGCATCTGTAGAGAATAATCCACTAAAAAATCTGGAAAATCTTGAAGTATTACATTGGCATGGAGATACTTTCGACCTGCCCACAGAGGCTGAGCTTCTGGCAAGTTCTGCAGTCTATCCAAATCAGGCTTTCCGGATTGGCAGCAATATTCTGGCACTGCAATTTCATGCTGAAGTGGAAGCTGAGCGTCTGGAGAAATGGCTGATTGGCCATACCTGTGAGCTGCGTCATGCGAATATCGACATTGCAGCCTTACGTGCCGACAATCAGCAATATGCTGCTGCTTTAGAAGCTGTATCGGTGTCCATTCTTCAAGAATTTCTCAAGCACATTCAAACCAGCTAATTTTTATTCTTCAAATTAAGTGGATGATAAAAGATATTTATTCAGATTAGCTATCTACTAATTTCTAGCAAAGCTTAATTTTCATCCATAAAAAAGCACCCAACAGGGTGCTTTTTAAATTTGTCTTTTCTTATTTTTTCGCAGCGGGTACAGATGCTTCGGTGGTAATGTTTACAGTAATTTTATCACCGACATTTGGCACATATGCGCCCACATTGAAAGCTGAACGGTTAAATGATGTAGTCGCATTGAAGCCAATTGTTTGCAGTTTTGTCATTGGATGAATAGCCTGTTTATTTAACACTGCATCCAGCACAACTGGCTTGGTTACACCTTTTATAGTCAAATCACCGGTGATTTTATATTTGTTTTTACCTAAAGCCTGAACCTTGGTACTTTTAAACGTGATGTTTGGATATTTCTCTACATCAAAGAATTCTGCTTTTTGAATATGCTCATCCAGTGCTTTAACATTGGTATTAATACTCGATACCGGAATAGTTACATTCACTGATGAGTTAGCAGGCTTTTCATTATCAACCGTAATCGTGCCCTGAATATCACTAAAGTTCGCAGATGGTGTCGAGAAACCAAAGTGACTCCAGCTAAATACGGTCGCGGTATGGCCTGGATCAATGGTATACGCAACCGGCTTCGCCATAGAAAATGTTGCTACCGATGAAACCGCTAAGCCTAATGCTAATGTTTTGAAATTCATGTTTTTATCTCTCGTTTTGGATGTTTTCAAGTGTATAGAATTCAGAAATATTTACAGCCCTAAAGATAAAACGTTTTGTTGCAGCGATGAAACGATAAATTTGTAAGTTATTTTTTAAATTTTTACTATTAATCCATTCGGTATTGGATGAAACCGGTTTTCTTGGCAACCTGATCATAAAGCTGCTGTGCTTGTCGATTGCTCTCATGAGTTAACCAATACACTCGATCACATCCACGCTGTTTGGCATCTACATATACTTTCTCAATCAAGGCTCGTGCCACACCCCGCCCTCGAAAATCAATATGCGTATAAAGATCTTGCAAATAGGCATACGGCGTTAAAGTCCAGCAGCTGTCATGTTGAATGACATGCACAATGCCGATAACTTGCTGATTCAGAATCGCTGCGAATCCATACATATTGCCGAATGCTAGATCAGTAAGCCTTTGCCAGGTATGCTGATCTACCTCTTCACTGAGCTGAGTCTGATAAAAATTCTGGTAATCCAACCATAATGGCAACCACTCCTGCTGTGTAATATTTTCTAGAGGCTCAATTTGAATCTGGTCTTGTATCATCATTTTTATACGATTCTTCTATTTCAAATAGATTCAATTAGCTTAGGCTATTTTGATGATTAAAATAAGATATTTTTTATTTTTACTCATACCAATTTTTTAAAATATATCTATGACTCATACAGATGATTATTTTTGTACAAAAAAAGCCCCATGTGGGGCTATTTAAGTCTTCAACTTTAAAGCTTTTCCACCAGAATACGGTCAATCTGCTTTAAACCAGAATGTTTTTCATGGTTCTTACGACGCACTTTAATAATTTTTTCAGCCGCCAGATCCTGAAGTAACAGCTCAACTGCCATCATTGCTTCAAGAGGCAGATCCTGCCCGATCCATTTCTGTTCGCCTGCATCCATTAAAGTAATTTCATCGTTAATTTGTTCATACAAGCTCATGTTCATCTCACTCTTTCATTTCGACTATGGGAGAACTTTTTAGCAGTTGCCACATGAAAACAACACTAAAAAGTGAAAAAACAAAAGACGCCCCAAAACTGGGGCGTCCTTTAAAAACTGTTTAATCAGTTGATTAAGCAGTAATCTCTTTTACAGCTGCTACAACTGCTTCAGTGGTAATACCGAAGAACTGGAACAGATCTTTCGCAGGTGCAGATTCACCATAAGTAGTCATACCAATCACACGACCGTCAAGACCTACAAATTTCCACCAGTAATCCACATGTGCAGCTTCTACCGCTACACGTGCACGAATCGCTGCAGGGAGAACTGCTTCACGGTAAGCAGCATCTTGCTTCATGAATTCTTCAGCACATGGCATAGAGACGACACGTATACCTTCAAGTTGTGCATACGCTTCCATTGCCAGAGATACTTCTGAACCCGTTGCAATAATGATCGCTTTCAATTCGCCTTTTTCTTCAGCCAGTACATAACCACCTTTCGCAGCGTTCTCGATTTGTGCTTGAGTACGGGTCTGGAATGGCAAGTTTTGACGAGAGAAAATTAACGCTGTTGGACCTTCTGAACGCATTAAAGCAGATTTCCAGGAAATCGCTGCTTCAACAGTGTCACATGGACGCCATGTATTCAGGTTTGGTGTACCACGTAAAGATGCGATTTGTTCAACCGGTTGGTGCGTTGGACCATCTTCACCCAGACCGATTGAGTCATGCGTATAAACATGAATTACGCGCTGTTTCATCAGAGCAGACATACGCACTGCATTACGTGCATATTCCATAAACATCAGGAATGTTGCTACATACGGAATGAAACCACCGTGTAATGCTACACCATTGGCAATTGCAGTCATACCAAACTCACGTACGCCATAGTGTACGTAGTTACCTGCCGGATTGTCCTGTACGCCTTGCGCACCTTTCCATAAAGTCAGGTTAGAACCTGCAAGGTCAGCAGAACCGCCAAGCACTTCAGGCAAAGAAGGTACAAGTGCTTGCAACGTATTTTGGCTTGCTTTACGTGTCGCAATCGTTTCTTCTTTTGCATTTACTTCAGCAATGTAAGCATCTGCTTTTGCAACGAAGTCAGCTGGAAGATCACCAGAAAGACGGCGTTTTAATTCAGCTGCTTCAGTTGGGTATTTTGCTGCATAAGCGGCAAAAGTCTCATTCCAGGCTGCTTCAGCTTGTGAACCTTTTTCTTTGGCATCCCATGCTGCATAAACTTCAGCAGGAATAACAAATGCTTCGTCTGACCAGCCCAAAGCTTCACGGGTCAATACAATCTCGTCATTACCTAAAGGTGCACCATGACAGTCTTCTTTACCCTGTTTATTTGGTGAACCTAAACCAATCACTGTTTTACACATGATGATGGTTGGTTTGTTCGCTTCAGCTTTCGCTTCTACAGTCGCTTGACGGATTGCATCTGCATCATGGCCATCAACTTTGATGACCTGCCAGCCATAAGATTTGAAACGTTGCTCTGTATCGTCAGAGAACCAGCCTTCAACTTCGCCATCAATCGAAATGCCGTTATCATCATAGTAAGCGATCAGCTTGCCTAGACCCAAAGTACCCGCTAATGAACATGCTTCGTGAGAAACACCTTCCATCAAGCAGCCATCGCCCAGGAAGCAGTAAGTAAAGTGATCAACAACTTGAATATCGTCTTTGTTGAATTGCGCAGCAAGCGTTTTTTCAGCCAGTGCAAAACCTACGGCATTGGCAATACCCTGGCCTAATGGACCAGTAGTGGTTTCAATACCAGGTGCATAGCCCAATTCCGGATGACCTGGAGTTTTAGAATGCAATTGACGGAATGATTTCAAATCTTCGATTGAAAGATCATAGCCCGTTAAATGAAGAAGTGCATATTGGAGCATTGAGCCGTGACCGTTCGACAATACAAAACGGTCGCGGTTCGCCCAATTCGGGTTAGTCGGGTTATGGCTTAAAAATTCGCGCCAAACCACATCAGCGATGTCTGCCATCCCCATTGGAGCACCTGGATGTCCTGAGTTTGCTTTTTGCACAGCATCCATTGCCAATACACGAATTGCGTTTGCAACACGACGTTCATTAAGCGGGGTTGTCATAAATCAGTGTCCAAATAATTCAGAAATAGAAAATGATGAAAAGACTTTCAAAACTGCTGCATATTGTCTTAAAAAAACAGCGAGGGGTAAAGACCAGCCTACAATATTTATCACTTTATTGTTGTTTAGATTGGTCAACGTACATTTAATCTACACTTTTAAGTACAGGCACCGGTTAATACTCAATTTTCATCACAATAAAAACCCTAATTTTCTTATGTTTTACAAGCGAGTTCCCTTCTATCAAATTTTTATTATTCGCTTGAAAATGTCAGTCACTTAAATATACATATATAACTTTTCTTGATTCAAATTATTTCTCTCATCGGCAGGACTAAAAATAAACTAAAGCTCGCTGCTGTATTTTACCTTTTGCCCTCTTCTTCGTTTTTAGTAAATAAGGCCTAGTCTGTAGGCTTATACATCTAATGAAATTTTATAAATTTTAGATAAATTCTTGATGCAATTCTTCTATATATTATGCGCCGATCAGATTAATAAAGTTTTTAGCTCATTAACCTTAGCTTAAATCATCACGATTGATGGAGTGGTTTGCGACAGTAAAATGCATTTTCAAACAATAAGATTGCTGCTTCTTTGGAAAAATTAATCTAAGGTATAAGAAGCCTAGCTCTGCTGCTACAAAAAATGACCAAAAAAAGCTGCCAGATTTTTCTTGAGCAAAACATAAGCAAAAGCCACTGATATAAGCGGTATATCAGTTTTTCAAATACCAGTATTCAAATAAAAACAAATTAAATTGAAACAATTTCAGCCAATTTTACCGTTCAAACCTAGTCCTTCGACGCAACACGATGTAACATATCGGGTCTTTAAATTTAACTGTGATAGGACTTATGCGCGAGTACGCTGTATTTACCTCGGAATCTGTAAGCGAAGGCCATCCAGATAAAATGGCTGACCAAATCAGTGATGCTATTTTGGATGCAATCTTAAAAGAAGACCCATATGCGCGGGTTGCTTGTGAAACGCTTGTAAAAACGGGTGCGGTTGTACTTGCCGGTGAAATCACAACAACTGCAAACGTCGACTTTGAAGCGATCGTACGTCAAACCGTAAATGGCATTGGTTATCATCATTCTGATCTTGGCTTTGATGGTTCAACCTGTGCCGTGATCAACATGATCGGTAAACAGTCTCCTGAAATTGCTCAGGGTGTAGACCGTCAAAAGCCAGAAGATCAAGGTGCCGGTGACCAGGGCCTGATGTTTGGTTATGCCAGCCGTGAAACTGACGTATTAATGCCTGCGCCAATTTCTTATGCACACCGCCTAATGGAAAAGCAGGCTGAATTACGTCGTAATGGCTCATTGCCATGGTTACGCCCAGATGCGAAAAGCCAGGTAACTTTCGCTTATGAAAATGGCATGCCGGTACGTTTAGATGCAGTGGTCCTTTCAACTCAACATGATCCTGAAATTTCACAAGCGAACCTGAAAGAAGCTGTGATTGAAGAAATCGTGAAGAAAATCATTCCAGCTGAAATGTTCCATGCAGAAACCAAATTCCACATCAACCCGACCGGTATGTTCGTAATCGGTGGTCCTGTAGGTGACTGTGGTCTGACTGGCCGTAAAATTATTGTAGATACTTACGGTGGTATGGCGCGTCATGGTGGTGGTGCATTCTCCGGTAAAGATCCATCGAAAGTTGACCGTTCTGCTGCTTATGCAGGTCGTTATGTAGCGAAAAATATCGTTGCTGCTGGACTTGCTGATAAATGTGAAATTCAGGTGTCTTATGCAATTGGTGTGGCTGAGCCAACTTCTATTTCAATCAATACCTTTAATACCGGTAAAGTATCTGACGAGTTGATCGTTCAATTGGTTCGTGAGCACTTCGATCTGCGTCCATATGGTATTACCCGTATGCTAAACCTGATCCAGCCGATGTATAAGCAAACAGCAGCTTATGGTCACTTCGGTCGTGAAGGTTCAGATACTGCGTTTACCTGGGAAAAAACAGATAAGGTTGAAGCATTACGTGCTTCTGCTGGACTGTAATTTTTCTTGCTTAAAAAGCCTGCCTTCGAGCAGGCTTTTTTGTTTTCAATAGTTTATAAAATGGTTGACAACATTTACACGAACGCCACATTTTGTAGCATTCTGAAGCACGTGATTCCGATAATATTTTTATATCAGTGATCTATGACAACAAAAGGATATAACACAATGAATAAACTTCTTATTGCTTTAGGTTTGGCGACAACTGTGGCACTTGTAGGCTGTAGCAAGGAAAAACAACCTGAAACTGGCGCAACTACAAGTGAGCACCTGGAAAATGCTGCAGAACAGGCAGGTCATGATATGGAAGATGCGAGCCGCGAAGCTGCAGCTGAAACCGACCAAGCTCTGGATAATGCAGCAGCAAATACAGCGGAAGCAACAGATAGAGCTGCTGCAAGTGCTGAAGCTGCAGCCCAACGTGCTAAAGAAGCAGCCAAAGATGCAACAGCATCTGTTGCAGGTTCAGTTGAAGAAGGCGCAGCAAAAGTACGCCAAGAAGCTGAAAATTAATTCTGGTTACTTGATTCTTTTTCAAGGCTCCAGTGCCTTAAAAAGCCTGCATTTTGCAGGCTTTTTTATTCTCTCATCTATCTTTTCAGATTTAATACCTGGAAAAGGGAAGCCTGAAGCCGAACTCAGCCAATTGACTTGGATTTATATTATGCATGGTTTAGCTCAAGAACTGGCGTGAGGTTGCAATATAGCTGGATCATCATGCATTGGAGCCTTGGCCCGTGCTTGGGATGAGATCAGTGTTCATGCCAATACCACCGCTAAATCATTAAAAACTAGCAGACCAGCTACCCTTGTCTTTTCTGTACGAACATTATTTCCCACGTCTTAAATCTTGCTCAGTCTTAAGCAACTGATCTCAGCTGCCGCAATAATGGTAGGTATGTTTTCACTGGCAATTTTAGACGCGATTACCAGCTTACTTTACCAAGACGTTAAAGCTAAGTGCCAGTTAATATATTCCCTTTTTTGCTATCGCTGCCATGTTGTTCCTTTATTGGAATATCTCGCTCTTTCACATCAATCTGACTTAACAACATATAAGCTAAATTGATATGAAGAATCAGATATTGGAATGTAAATTCTAGGTTTTGGACTCGCTTTGAAAAAACAGGCTTGTAAAATGGCACACTTTATTTTTTGATATTTTATCTCTCCTATGTCAGTGATTGCTGCATCCTCAAACCGATCTAATATATCGGTTTGGGTATCATTTATTTTACTTGCTTTAGGTACGGTCGGTGCCTATCAAATCGTAGGGCTGAATCAGGCGCTTTTGCTCCTGGTCGGTGGCGCCTTGGGCATGACTCTGTACCATGCCTCTTTTGGTTTCACTTCTAGCTGGCGTGTGTTTATCAAGGAACGCCGCGGTCGTGGGTTACGCGCGCAAATGATTATGCTCGCTCTGGCAGTATTGCTTTTCTTTCCCGCCCTTGGTGCTGGTGAGCTGTTCGATAATCCTGTCAAAGGCAATGTTAATCCTGTTTCCATGTCAGTCATGATTGGTGCCTTTATTTTCGGTATTGGTATGCAGCTCGGTGGCGGCTGTGCATCAGGTACGCTCTATACCGTTGGTGGGGGTAGTGCGCGTATGCTGGTGACTCTGTTCTTCTTCTGTGCAGGTTCGCTGATCGCAACGTCTCATCTCGACTGGTGGTTTAATCTGCCACATCTGGCACCCATTTCGATTGTGAAAAGCTTCGGGGTAGTGCCTGCACTGTTACTCAGCTTTCTGGTATTTGCAATTATTGCCGCTGCGACTGTGTTCCTCGAAAAGAAACGCCATGGCAGTCTGGAAGCTGAACCACAAAGCCAATATCAAGGCTGGAAACGCTTTCTTCGTGGTCCATGGCCATTGATCTGGGGTGGTATCATTTTAACCCTGCTTAACTTTGCGACTTTGGCACTGGCTGGACGTCCATGGGGGGTAACTTCTGCCCTTGCCGTTTGGGCAGCGAAATCGGCAAGTTTCGTAGGTGTAGATGTTGCTTCTTGGGCATATTGGCAGCAACCAGGCAATGCTAAAGCATTATCAGAATCACTGTGGTTTGACATCACGTCGATGATGAACTTTGGCATCATGCTTGGCGCCCTCCTTGCTGCAAGTCTGGCAGGTAAATTTGCACCGAATTTCAATATTCCAAAACGTTCATTACTGGCAGCAGTCATTGGTGGCTTGATGCTCGGCTACGGCGCACGTTTGGCTTATGGTTGTAACATTGGCGCATATTTCAGTGGTATTGCTTCAGGCAGTGTACATGGCTGGTTATGGCTGGTATTTGCCTTTGTGGGGAATGGTATTGGGGTAAAACTCCGTCCGATTTTCTTCCCGAGCGAAAAACCTCAGCCTGAAAAACTGACCGGCTGTTAATACTCCAACATAAAAAAGCCCATCTGATGATGGGCTTTTTTATGCACTGAATAATTTTAAAAATTTATAGCGCCGCTTTTAGATTACACCCATAATTCATGGTTTGTTGTACCTGACGATAGCTGGTATAGCGATCCAGAATAAAGGTATAGAACTGATCAGCCGTTGAGAAATTCGCTTTAAGATCTTCTTTTTCTGTATTTGGCAGCTGAATATCATTCACTAAATTAAGATTGTAATGCCCCAGTCGATACATCTCGGCAAAATAGCCATTCATCATATCGCAATAGGCCATTTTACTGGACTTAAGTGCTGTGCTTGCGACCAGATGCTGATTCAAGGTTCTCAGGTTATTTACATCTAAAGGGAACTGATGCGCAAAGGCAATACTTTCGACCTTCTTAAACTGGCTAAAGTCAGTTGCCAGTTTTTGATTTAGCGTATCAAAGCGTTGCTGTAATTCCTGAGCATTTTTAACCTGATACTGAGCGGGGTCCACTTCAACCTTTTCGGGTTCTTGCGAACATGCAGTCAACGTCAAGCCTAGCGCCAATGTACTCAGCCATACCTTCATAAACACATCACTCAATCAAAAAACAATAGCGCTCTGATTATGCCTGAAAATCCTGAAGCATGTGTTTCAAAGTGCTTTTTCATTCATATATCGCCAATAGCGTTTAGGCACATATTGAATATGCAGCTTCATATTCTTACGTGCCTGAATATTCACACTATGAAAATAGTCTTTCCAAAGCTGGTCATAGAGTAATTCCTCATCATCCAGTTCAACGCTGAAAGACTGACTATGTCCAAGCCGGACTCGTGGATCTATCTGTACTGCATTCATTTCTACCTGATGTAAATTTTTTAAATCATAGTAGATACCATATTTGCGCTGTTCATCATAAATCAGCCAGGTCTGATCCTGGTAACGTTCCTTGAAGTGTTTGCTAATAATCGGTAACACATTAAAATCTGGCTTGATCAAACTTAAGAACAAACCATCCTGACATTTTTTGAAACGCACAAAAGCTTCCATCCGGTGCTTTTCACGTCCCACCTGTTTTGCCCATTGTGACATGCCCAATACCGCAGCATGACCATAGTCTTGATCTACTGGACGCTGACTCTGAAAGACATATACCGCAAAGTCAAACAGGACCTGGAAAGCCTGTTCTTGCTCCGCCAAAAAGGTATAGTAAAAAGCCCTCAAGCTGCCTGAACCGACTTTCTGCTTTAAGCCTTGCCAGACACGCTGGCCATGCGCATCATTGGACGCCACATGAATAAAATCATCAAACAGACCATTTTGTGCATGCGGATTGGCAGTAATTCTGACCTCAAATTCACGAAATTCAAAAGCACGAAATATACAGCTCAATAGTCCTGTCATCGTGCCATCAAAACAGTAACAGGCCATCAGAACCCTAATCCCAGTTGAGGTGAAAGTTGCTGCTGATATTTTGAATAACCCGATTGCAATATCTGCTGCCGAATCTGTTGTGACTGCTGTTCTTTTTTAAATTTTGGTGTATCGGCGCAGTGGATAAAATGCTGCGCACGGTTATAAGCCACCCCCATACGTTTCAGCTGATCAATATGAATCTGACCAAAACGGCGCGCCTGAACGATTTTCTTGGCGGAACGCACTCCGATTCCCGGTACTCGCAGAATCATTTTATATTCGGCTCGGTTAATATCGACTGGAAAGGCTTCCGGATGACGTAATGCCCAGCTGAGCTTTGGATCAATATCCAGTTCCAGATTCGGATGCTGGTCATCGACAATTTCTTCAGCATCAAAACCATAAAAACGCATTAACCAGTCAGATTGATACAGCCGGTTTTCACGTAATAATGGTGGCGCTGAACCCACGGCCGGTAGTGCTTTTTCTTCAGCATTAATCGGGATATAACCGGAAAAATACACACGCTTTAGCTTAAATTCCTTGTAATGCCGATCCGCCATCAGAATGACATCGCGATCCGTTTCATTATGCGCCCCAACCACCATTTGTGTAGTCTGGCCTGCCGGTACAAATTTGGGTACAGCCTTGATGATTTTACTTTCGTCTTTCATCTGAATCAGACGATCACGCACAATGCCCAGATCTTTCTGTACTTCAGCATGAGTTTTCTCTGGGGCAAATTTTCGTAATCCATCTTCTGTTGGCATTTCCAGATTGATACTCATCCGGTCCACATACAGACCTGCTTCAGTAATAATTTCCTGCGAAGCTCCCGGAATGGTCTTAAGGTGAATATAACCATTAAAGTTTTCTTCCAGCCGCAGTTTCTTGACTACCTGCAGCATACGCTCCATGGTGTAATCGGCAGACTTAAAGATACCTGAACTCAAGAATAGCCCTTCAATATAATTACGACGATAGAAGTTCATGGTCAGATCAACCACTTCCTGCACGGTAAAAGCGGCCCGTTTTACATCATTGGAACGGCGTGAAACGCAGTACGAGCAGTCATAAATACAGACATTGGAAAACAGGATTTTTAGCAAGGAAACACAACGGCCATCTTCAGTATAGCTATGACAGATCCCATTGCCGGTATTGCCTAGACCTTTATCTTTATTCTTTCGATTGCTGCCACTAGATGAACAGGACACATCATATTTGGCAGCATCAGCGAGAATCTGTAGTTTTTCACGTATACGATCAGACATGAGTTCAGAAAAATTTAACTAAAACAGCATTATAAAACTGCAGAATTTCACCTACTATGCAATCGATCAGTACAGCGACAATGAGTGTCGCCGCAAATGTAATGCTTATGTAACTATAGTCGAATATTTCGAAATAAAATAACCAATATGATTTGCTTAATTTTCAAGGCGAAGGCAAAGTAAGGTGATAACAAGGAGCAAAGCCATGTCTTTATTGGAAAAATTAGGCATTAAACACCCAATTCTGTTAGCACCCATGGCCGGTGTCTCCACACCCGAGCTGGCCGCTGAAGTCTCTAATCAGTGTGCTTTGGGTTCATTAGGATTAGGTGCCAGTAGCGTACAGTCTGCGCGTGAACAGATTCTTAAAACTCAAGAGCTGACTGATCAGCCTTTTCAGGTCAATTTCTTCTGCCATAAAACTGAAGACTTAGATGACACTGTCGCTCAAGCCTGGATTGAGCAGTTCAAGGATAAATTTGCTCAGTTTGGTATAGAACCACCCAAAACCTTGAAATGCATTTATCCAAGTTTTAGGGACAATGATGATTTCCTGAATCTGGTTCTGGAAACACGTCCCAAAGCGGTGAGTTTTCACTTCGGCATTCCGCACTCTCATCAGGTTCAAGCACTTAAAGAGGCTGGAATTATCACCATGGTTTCTGCGACCAATCTAGCTGAAGCACGTGCAATCGAGGCTGCTGGCATTGATGTGGTGATTGCTCAAGGTATTGAAGCCGGTGGGCACCGTGGAATTTTCAGCACCAAATTTGATGCCTCAGTCAAAACTTCGAATTTAATCAAGCTGATTAAACAGTATTGCTCCCTGCCCATTGTAGCCGCTGGGGGTATTATGGACGGCTATCAGGCACGACAGATGCTGGAGTTTGGTGCTGAAGCCGTTCAGCTGGGAACGGCATTTGTACAGTGCAAAACCTCTAATGCTAATGAAGCCTATCGTAAAGCCTTGCTATCCAAGCCATTGACTCAAGTGACTGCAAGTATTTCTGGTCGTCCTGCGCGTGGCATTATCAATCACTGGCATACTGATATCGACACCCCAGATCGCCTGGATGTGCCAGCCTATCCATATACTTATGACCTGGCCAAGCAATTACATGCAGCAGCCGTTCAACATGGCGATCATGGCTATGGCGCTTTCTGGGCTGGCTCAAATGCCGCACAAACACGCGAAATGGAAGCTTCAGACCTGGTTAACCAGCTGGTTCTGGAGATTAAACATCGAGAATAAGTAGTTTTTCTTCTCATTAAAATAAAAAAACCTCTCAATAGTGAGAGGTTTTTTTATGAGAAATAGAAGTTAGCGAGTCGCACGATGCCATGCATCTTTCACTGCAAATTTGGCTTCTTCCCAATTGAGACGGGAATCACCTTTAACCTGTTCCCATTTGGTACGCAAATCAGGTTCAGCTTCATTAAATTCTTTACCATTGTAATATTCACGGTTTTCATAACCGAGGCGATATGCGCTACGATAATCCCGATCATAGTCTAGATCACCATAAACATTACGGCTTTCACTATAATAAGGCGTCTGATGATGCTGTTCACGCCAGTAGTGATCATCGTCCTGTAAATTTTCTGAACCTGAAAGTGCAATACCTTCTGGTGTATCTAGCGTAGGTCGTGCTGATTCTGCCATTTCATTTCCAGCTAGGCCACCTACTACTCCCCCAACAAGGCCGCCGACGACTGCACCTGCAGGACCACCAACTGCTCCAATCGCCGCACCTGCTGCAGCGCCACCCAACGTTCCAGCACTGGTAGCCACAGGATGATCACCCGCTTCATTCATATCGGGGACACGATGGCTTTTGGTATCTGGTAAATTTAAATCTGGGCGTGCACTGCCTGAAGTGGTTGGGCTGCTTTTCAATGCTTCATCATCTCTTAATACATCAGTCCGTTCTTGAGACAAATCACGATGTGAAGCTGGGTTAATATCTGAAACTGGTCGATTGGTATTTGTCATTCTAAATCTCCCTTGATCTTTTATAGCCAAGATGGAAATCTCATCTTGTCTTTGATTTATTTATAATAGAGAAAATTCAGGTTAACACTGTCCAAGTCCTGTCCGGTTTCAGTGAATATATACTACGCTATGTACCTGTAGACTACGGATGTAACAGACATGTCTAAATTGCATGAATAAACATCAAATAAGTATAGTTTTTATAACCAGATAATTATAATTTTTTGAAATCCTCAATTTTGTATTTATTCATGAATAGTCGTTTTAAATACATTATCCACTTACCCATTTTCAATGATGACTGTCAGATACCTCGGATATAATAGACGTATTAAAAATAGCTAGTCTTAATTTAAAGGATTCAGACTAATGCTGTAAAGCAAATAAAGGTTAGATTTGTATTTATAGAACAATAAAAAACCTCTCCGAAGTAGAGAGGTTTTATCTAAAAATGTGGTTTAGCGAGTTGTGCGATCCCATGCATCTTTGACTGCATATTTAGCCTGTTCCCAGGTCAAACGAGATTCACCTTTGAATTGCTCCCATTTGCTTCGCAAGTCAGGTTCAGCTTCATTAAATTCTTTACCATTGTAATGTTCACGGTTTTCATAACCGAGTTGGTAAGCCCCGCGATAATCACGATCATAGTCCAGATCCCCATGCACATTGCGGCTTTCACTATAATAAGGTCTGCTCTGATACTCTTCGCGCCAATACTTATCATGGTCTCCTAATAGACTGGAATTTTCAATACCATGGTCTGGATGATCTGGTGTTGAAATATCCTTGCCTGCGATTCCGCCAAGTACGCCGCCAACGACTCCGCCAATCAAGGAGCCTCCTGGTCCACCCACCATACCAAGTGTTGCGCCAATGGCCGCTCCACCTACACTTCCGGCACCAGTTGCCAATGCCTGATCTCCAGCTTCAGCCTCTTTGTCATCTGGATCAAGGGGTCTTGTAGTATCTGCTGGATGTAAATTAGGATCAGTACCTTGTGCGATTGAAGGATCCATTTTCACAACTTCTTCATGTTTTATTGCGTTATTGTCCTCAACCAGATCGGTTTGAGTAGTTGGATTAATCTCTGAAACTGGACGATTAATATTTGTCATTCTGATTCTCCCTTGATTTTATTTAGACAAAATTGGAATTCATCTTGTATATGTCCTTTATCATAGAGAAAATTCAGGTTAATACTGTCCAAGTCCTGTCCGGTTTTAGTGAAGTTAGTACTTAACTCTGTACAGGTTTTCCATCATGTAAACGCCTACTGTATTGCATAACATAGATATAAAAAAGGTACTGTTTAAACGACAGTACCTTAAGAAGGAATTCATTTCAGGTAATGTGGAAAATCAGGTTGTTTCCAGAAGATTCACCTGCTCGACCTGCACATCACTCATGATCTGACCATACTCCAGCAGGTTATTGAAATAGTCTTCTACCACTTTATATTGATCTGCGGTACTTTCCACCTTATACATATTTTGACGAAACTCATTACTGGAACGCAGACCTTTGGTATACCAGGCAATATGTTTACGGGAAATTCGGCAGCCAGAATATTCACCGTAAAATTCATACAGTTCAGCCAAGTGACCCAGTAAGACCTCTTTAACTTCGGCAATACTTGGTGCAGCCAGCTGTTCTCCAGTCTTTAAATAATGTGCGATTTCACGAAAAATCCATGGACGTCCCTGCGCTGCACGTCCAATCATCACCGCATCGGCACCAGTATAATCCAGTACATATTTGGCCTTTTCTGGACTGTCGATATCTCCGTTCGCAATCACGGGAATATTCAATATCTCTTTCACATCTTTAATCAGTGAATAGCGCGCTGTGTTTAAATACATATCTTCGCGGGTACGGCCATGTAATGCCAAGGCCGCAATACCGGCTTCTTCTGCCCGCTTGGCCACACGCATGATATTTTCCTGACCATTTAAATAACCCAGACGGGTTTTTAAAGTCACGGGGACATCGACTGCAGCAACAACGGCATCCAGAATACGTGCAACCAGATCTTCATCTTGCAGTAATGCCGAACCAGCCAGCTTGTTACAGACTTTTTTAGCTGGGCAACCCATATTAATATCAACAATTTGTGCACCGTTCGCGACTTGGTACCGTGCCGCCTCTGCCAGATCACGCGGATCTGAACCGGCAATTTGTGCAGAAATTGGCGCCAGTTCGCCATCGAAATTAGCACGGTACAAACTTTTCTTACTCATGCGCAGGGTTTTGTCTGAAGTCATCATTTCACTAACAGCATGACCTGCACCAAAATATTTGCATAGTGTACGGAACGGACGGTCTGTCACGCCTGCCATGGGAGCAACAATCAAATTATTTGATAGTTGATACGGACCAATATACATATAAATTCATCACTTTGTTGATGAGCATAGTATACTGCATCTGCCTTGATCGCTCATCTGCTGGAATCTGATTTAGACGACATGAACAACACACTTCACCGAATTTTTACTGTTAAATCGTGGTCTGTCCTTGCTTTATCCCTAAGTCTCGCTGGCTGTGGCAATGGTTCCTGGTGGTCTTCTGATGAGCCAACTATGGAAGCTGACCAGATACCTAAAGCGATTCCATCACGTGTCAGCAATCGTGATTCATGGGCTAAAGATATCTATGATATTACCGAACAACTGCGTATTCCCCAAACTAAACAGAATATCTGTACCATCGTCGCAGTGGTGGATCAAGAATCTAATTTCCACGCAAATCCAACTGTTGCTGGTCTGGGCGAAAAAGCAGTAAAAGAAGTTCAAGGCCGTCTGGAAGAAAAATTTACCGAGAAACTCGGTGAAAGTATCGGTGGAACAGTTGCAGGATATTTCCAGGATGTTCTGAAGAATCATCCCACTCCGGATAACAACTATCTCAGCCAGATGCGTAAGGTTAAAACTGAACGTGAACTGGATGAACTGTATCGTGAAATATTTGACTATATGGCCAAACATTATCACGTGAGTGCGCTGACGGGTGCAGCCAAACTCTTTGGTCAAAACATCGGCGAAAAGCTTAATCCGATTACGACTTTAGGCTCGATGCAGGTGCATATTAGCTATGCCAAGGAGCATAAGCGTCAAGGTGGCAATATCGCTGAACTGCGTACCGATCTGTATAGTCAGTATGGCGGTCTGTATTATGGTATTCATCGTCTGATGATGTATCCGGCAGATTATGATAAACCGATCTATCGTTTTGCCGACTATAATTCAGGAATGTATTCCAGTCGTAATGCTGCCTTCCAGAGCATGCTCAATGATCTGACTGAAGCCGAACTGGATCTGGATGGCGATCTCTTGCTATATAGCAAAGATGGCAGTATCCGCTCTCAGAAAAGTCAGTCTGAACGTGAGCTGATCAATGTATTCGCCAAGCATAATTTCATTATTACTGAACGCCAGATCCGTTCTGACCTGAAGAAGGAAAAGGAAAAGGATTTTGAAGACACCATGACCTATCGTGGTGTAGCGAAACTATATCAGGAACAAACGGGTAAAGAACCTTTTTATGCCATCATGCCTGAAGTGGTGATTTCTGGACCAAAACTGAGTCGTGATTACAATACCAACTGGTTTGCTAGCCGTGTAGATGGCCGTTATCAAACATGCATGCGCAAAATCAAAAACCTCAAGCTCTAGCCTTATTTGACTTTGATGGCACCCTGTATCCGCATGACAGCTTTACAGGGTTTATTTTTTCTGTCCTGAAAAAACGACATATTATTTGGCGTGGTCTGAAAATTCTGCCGTGGATTACTGCTTATTATCTCAAAATCTATCCTGCCCATCGCATGCGACCAAAGCTTTATTTAGCCATGTTTAAAGATGCTGATGTAGAAATAATTTACCCTTTAGCATTGCAATACGCGAATAAGATTTTAGGGAATCTTGACCCTACCCTGTTCGAGCAGCTGAAAATGCATCAAAAGTTAGGACATAAAGTTATACTGGTTTCAGCAACTATTGATCTATATCTGGAAATGATTGCTAATACTCTAAGTATTGAGCTGCTCTGCTCCAAAGTGGAAATCAAAAATGGAAAATTGACAGGGAAATATCTAACACCCGACTGTAGCTGTCTGCAAAAGAAATTACGGATTTTAGAAGCAATCAATCTTGTAGATTACGAGACGATTTATGCTTATGGGAATAGTGAGGAAGATAAAGAAATGCTAAGTTTGGCGCAGCATAGCTATATGGTGGACTTTGACAAGGAATTACCCGTATTAGAAAATCTAAATCCTATAAAAAACTCTCAAATTAATATTCTTTAAATAATAAATTTACTTTTAAGTTGAAATTATAATTACATATTCATGATACATAATTAAATATAAAGATAATTTAAGCTGATTATTTAAATTTTTAAACAGAATAGACTAAATAATAATTTTTCATATTTATATAAATAAAATCTAATGCTTATAACTTTAGTCTATAAATATCATAACACGCCATTTATCGTGATACATTTCACACAAATAACCTAGTACAGCGATTTAATTTCATTAAGGCAATGTAACTATGAATCAATTTAATCCCCCAAATATATAAGAAATCTATATA
>NZ_DEZM01000215.1:0-5844 GCF_002364825.1 Acinetobacter sp. UBA3132
TCAGGCCTGATTTTAGAATTTTCTGTATATAGTTGGTTTTTATGTCTAGCACGACAGCTCCCTTATGGAATCGCTCATTTATTTTGTGCGTACTGAATAATTTATTTCTGTTTACCTATTATTTTGCTCTGATCGCGATTTTGCCAATCTACATCACTACAGATCTGGGTGGAACGGTGAAAGAAGCGGGCTTGGCACTGACCTTATTTTTGGTGTCTTCTATTGCCATTCGCCCTTTTTCAGGTTTGATTATTGAGAAATTGGGTAAGAAACTGGCGATGCGTGGGGCAGGACTCCTATTTGCACTATTTGCCTTTAGTTATCTGCTGATTGATAGCATGAGTTCACTACTGATCGTGCGTTTTCTGCATGGCATCTGGTTCAGTATTTTGACTACGGTGACCGTACCGGTAGCCAATGACTTTATTCCGGATCAGCGTAAAGGGGAAGGTATGGGCTATTTCGTCATGTCGACCAATCTGGGCGTAGTATTTGGTCCGCTGATTGCTTTAACTACGATTCAGTTCACCAGCTTTCAGATGCTATTTGGCATTCTCGCCGTCCTGATCAGTTTGGGTTTGATTTTTAGTTTAATCTTGAATATTCGAGAGCTGCCTCAAGCGAAACTAAAAACCGCAGAAAAATCGCGATTAAGCTTGCAGGATATTATCGAAACAAAAGTCCTAGCTGTGAGTTTTGTAGCGCTACTTACTGCATTTGCTTATTCCAGTATTACCAGCTTTATTACGGTCTTTGCAGAGACCAAGCAGCTGCTAGCCTATGTCAGCCTGTTCTTTATTGTCTTCGCGTTGTCCATGTTGCTGGTACGTCCTTGGGTCGGTAAGTTTTATGACAGTAAAGGTCCAGACGCCGTGATCTACCCATCATTGATCTTTTTTGCCTTAGGTCTGGTGCTGGTCACTTTAGTCAATAATCAATGGATGTTGTGGCTCTCCGCTGTTTTCATTGGGATTGGCTATGGTTCACTTTTCCCATGCCTGCAAACTCTGGCGATTCAGGCGGTGGAGAAACAGCGTATGGGACATGCCATCTCAACCTTCTTTACCTTGTTTGATCTTGGTTTGGCAGTCGGGTCTGTAATGATGGGTATTTTTATAGCGCATTGGGGGTATCAAACCACATATATGTTATGTGCGATGATCGTGATATTGACTCTGCTGGTCTATCGATACACCATATCCAAAAAACGAACAAAAGTAGCGATATAACAGGAATAAGAACATGGAACTTAGACATTTACGTTATTTTTGTATGGTTGCACGCGAACTCAACTTTACTCGTGCTGCGGAAAAGCTAAATACAGTGCAGCCTTCTCTTAGCCAGCAGATCAAAGATCTGGAACAGGAAGTTGGGGTCAAGCTATTAGAACATTCTAACCGTAAAGTTGAGCTGATCGAAGCAGGAGAGGTATTTCTCAAAGAAGCTTTGCAGAGTCTGGAACATGCTGAACGGGCGATCCAATTGGCTCGCCAAGTCGCAGAAGTGGAAAAAGAGCATCTGGATATTGGCTTTGTACCTGTGGCAGAAATGAAAATTTTCCCTTACATCATGCCGAATATCCGTGCGCATTTTCCGGATTTAAAAGCCCAGTTCCATAGCTTGACCGATGCTGAACAGTTCTCATGGCTTCGCCAGGGGACAATTGATATCGCTTTTACCCGCTATCCAGATCCTTCAGCAGAATTTGAATCGATCAAGATTTTTGATGAACCATTAACCTTGATCGTACCGCGCGACTCCGATGTAAGAGATATATCTGCCTTAAGTATCAAGAATTTTGCAGGCCGTAACTTCGTGATCAGTGATGAACAGGCTTCACCTCAGCTCTTTAATATCATCCATGAATTCTTGAACAAGTCCGGTATTAAGGTCAATGTGGTACAACATTCCACCAATATTTTGCTGAATGTGAATCTGGTCGGTATGGGAGTAGGCTGGAGTTTAGTACCGGCTTATGTCATTCCGTTATTAGGTGAAAATATTATGGTGAAAAAGACCATCGAGCCGCTCCCGATGATTGGTTTGTATGCGACTTATCGCAAGGATCAGAAACATGAAGTGATTAACCTGATCCTGAAAGTGTTAAAAGAAAAATTCTGCCTGGATTTATCTTAATTTAGGGAGAGGGATCGGCTAGGGAAACCGACACAGATGAGGATGAAATGATTGGTAGCATATCCTCACTCATTACGCTCTAAAATAACGCTATAGTCAGGGAATAAAATAAACCATAGGTCCACGATTATGATGACCTTATATAATAATCCGCAGTCTCGCGGCCTGACTTTGTTGCCCTTGCTGAAAGAGCTGGAAATTGAAAATCAGCTTGAGCAGATTGAAATTGCTTATACTGAGATGCACCAGCCAGCTTATGAGCAGATTAATCCCATGGGCAAGGTTCCATGTCTGGTGGATAACGATATTGTCATTTCAGAAATGGCAGCAATTTATGTCTATCTGACAGATAAATATCGGAAGAAAGGTCTGGCACCTGCACTAGATGACCCTAAACGCGGGGCTTATCTGAAATGGATGTTCTTCTGCCATGGTCCTTTGACTGAATATATTGATATCAAAAACCTCAAGGTACTTCAGACAGAGATCGAAAAGAATCGTAGAAGCCTGAGCTTTGGTCACGAAGATTCTGTGTTTAGTTTCCTTAAGCACGAAATACAGAAAGCAAATCCATATTTACTTGGTGAAAAATGTTCGGCTGCAGATTTATATGTGGCTTATTGTTTAATCTTTGCTATTTCCTCCGAAATATTACCACCTTTTGATGAGTTCAAGCCCTTTCTACAGCAGATGGCGTACCGTGATTCACTCAAAGATATTCCATGGTTTCAGCGATACCGTACTTAGCTGAAACCTTATTTATTGTCATCCATACATAAAAAAACCACGCCGTAGCGTGGTTTTTTAAGTCAGGTCAATTATTATTTAACATGAAGCTTGTTGAACAGCGCCTTGCTTGTGCTTTCCATAGATTGAGGAATGGCAAGAGCTGCTACGAAGCGGTCTGGACGCAGGATGACGATAGAATCTTGGGTCTTGCCAAACCATGTATGGATATCAGTGCCGATATCACCAATGGTAATAACATCTTCATATTGCTTGCGCTGTTGATTAGACAGCTGGACCGCAGGAATGACCTGAATGAACTTCACACCAAGTTTTTTCCATTGCTGCATTGATTCCTTGCTTAAGCCCCATTTCGGATCTACACCCCAGGCAATGATAGCAAAATCATTACCAATGACTTCATCCAGTAATACTGTTTCACCAGATTCCAGTTTGACCTGTGGCTGAATGAACATTTTCCCGATTGGAGAGTCTTTCTGAGCATTCGCCAGTAACGCACCATCATGATATTTAGGCATTGGTTTAAAGCGCATTTCCAGCAAGTACTGTTTGATTGGCTTAATATAGTTCAATGCATAGGCAATACCGTCACGCACAAAACCTTGCCATTTTTTCGGTGGCGCAAGCACGTGCCCTGCCATGACTGAAAGATCGATCATCGCTTTGGCATTGTCCTTACGTTCTACCTGATAAGAGTCCAGCAAGTCTGGACCTGCTTTGCCTTGTACCACTAGTGCTACTTTCCAAGCCAGGTTAAAGGCATCACGCATACCGCTGTTATAGCCTTGACCTTGCCATACAGGCATGATGTGCGCAGCATCACCGGCAAGCAGAATACGGTCGGCACGGAATTTGTCCGCAATACGCGCATTATGGGTATAAACACGCTGACGGATCACTTCAATACCATCAGTATTTGGCAGGACTTTAGACAAGAGTTGGGCAATATTTTCTGGCTTGCTCAATTCTTCCTGCGTTTCACCTGGCATGACCATGAATTCGAAACGACGGATACCGTGAGGCAGGGCAGCAGATACATAAGGGCGCACCGGGTCACAGCACAGGTAAATATGCGGGGTTGCCAATGGGTCATTGTCGATATCGATCACAATCCACTGGTTTGGTGCAGTTTCACCCTCAAATGGAATATTTAAAGTACGACGCACATAAGAGTTACCGCCATCACATGCGATCAGGTATTGCGCGCGTACAACTTCCGAACCACCATCTTTGCTCTGAACATTTAGTGTCACGCCATCAGCATCCTGGCTGAAATGAGTCAGGTGACGAGAGAACAGTACTTCAGTTTTCTTATACTTTTTTAGACCTTGCAGCAGAACATTGTCTACCTGTGGCTGAATAAATGCATTACGGCGAGAGAAGCCAAACTCACGTGTCAGTGGTTGAATATCCGCAAAACAGCGACCTTTTGGAGTCAGGAAACGCATCGCATGGTTGGGTGTAGTATGTGGAAGGACCTGATCCACCAGACCTAATGATTGAATCGTACGCAATGATTCATCATCAATGCCAATTGCACGAGGGTAATCAATCAGGCTGTCCAGCTGTTCAACTACAGTGACCTGTACACCCTGTTTACTCAGGTAGTTGGCAATCGTCAGACCTACCGGACCTGCACCCAAAATGGCTACTTCAGTTGTGTAATTTGCATTGCTCATCGCAAGGTTCCTTAAATCCGTCCAGAATGAAGTTGATTAAGGGCTAAATCCAAAGTCTAAACAAGCTATGCCATAGTCGGTGCTACATAGTTATAATGCATGGTTAAAAAACAATTTTAATATTTATATTGTTGATAAATATTAAAATTCATTAATATATCTCATAGTCGGGAGTGATTTAATAATCATCATTTATTATGATGGAAAGCAAAAAGAGCTTAGAAAAACGGCTGAATGCAGAGGTCTGCAATCAGCCATTTAAAGTTCCTGTAGAGTATGGACCATAAATCCACTGGAGAGTTACCCAACAGGAGCTATGAGTACCCGAATGAACGGCTACTCATTATCGGTAAAAGCAAAATTGCCTTATTGAGCAGAGGATGCTTTTGGTGTTTTAGTTGCAGGTTCTACAGCTGCTTCAGACGCTGGTTGTTCTGCAGTCGCCGGAGCAGTTGCAGCTTGAGTTTCAGGAAGCTCCTGAGTGCTCACGACAACTTTTTCTTCTTCAGTTGTTGCTTTGCTATCTGTGGTTTTAGTTGCTGCGAAGCTAGTTGCCGCTGCTGCGCTGAGTGTAGTTGCAAGTAGAATTTGAGCATAGTTCATGTTTGGCATCCTTATAGGTTTTATTCACAAGTCATTTATTGCGTTGACCATCACATCAACACAACAGGGACTTATGCTAGGGGCTGAAAATTCGTACCGCAATTGATTTAACAGAAGGTACAGAACAATATATACGTCCGATATACAAAACTCAGGGTTATGTTTTATTTTGGTTAAATTTAACCCCAAAAAATCAATTAAAATGTTTTAAAACATTTCATAATTGGTTAAATTTTAAGCTTATGTCAGTGGTTGCCTACGCTGAAAATTGGTAAAAACTGACAGAATTGAAGTTTTGAGGAACTTACTAGTTACATCAGTAAATTAACTCCCTGCAAGCCAAATGGTATTGTTATAATGTATCAATCTCCTCATTTTCATTGCTATGTGAGCTCGCCTTGAAACTCCTTTCTCCTTCATCTGCAGTGCCCGTGCATATTATTTCCGGTTTTTTAGGGGCAGGAAAAACCACACTACTGAAGCATTTGCTCAGTCAAAAGCCGGAAAATGAAGTCTGGGCAGTATTGATGAATGAGTTTGGTCAGATTGGCGTGGATCAAGCCTTATTACCACAAGATGAAGGCTACGCAGTCACAGAACTATTGGGTGGCTGTTTATGCTGTAGCAGTCAGTTGCCAATGCAGGTGGCACTGTCGCGATTATTATCCGAATCCAAGCC
>NZ_DEZM01000066.1:0-3106 GCF_002364825.1 Acinetobacter sp. UBA3132
CGATATCCCGTTTTTGGGTCAAGATATCACAGCGCAATATCTCGAATTTTTTACGTAAACTCATTTCCCCTGCGATTGGACGGGCACGTACCAAGGCTTGATGTTCCCAGAGCCAGGCGCTCTTAAACTGATACTGTTCAAAAGCTTTCAGACTGGTAACTAATAAACCTGCTTCCCCTGAAGGACGTAAGCGGGTATCAACTTCATAAACCCGCCCATCCAAGGTTTGTGTAGTCATCAGCGACATCAGCTTTTGCGCCACACGCATGGCAAATTCGAAGCCACTAATTGGTTTCAGTCCGTCAGTATCTGCCTGTTCATTCATAAAATGAATAAACACCAGATCTAGGTCCGAGCCATACCCCAGCTCAATGCCACCGACTTTGCCATAACCCAATACGGCAAAAGCAGTATGCTCGACTGAGCAGCGCTGTCCTTGTGCATCCAATGGAAACCCATGCTTTTTTGCGACAATCTGATAGGCCAGATGCAGCGCTGCATTGACCGATACTTCAGCAATATCGGTCAAGGCATCGGAAACCTTCATCAGCGAGCTTTCTGCCAGCACATCACTGGCAGCCACGGCCAGCACATTGGATTTTTTAAATAAGCGTAAGACCCGCATCTGGTCTTCAACCTGATCAATTTCAATGCGCAACAGTTGCTGGCGCAAGGAGTCTTCCAGATCCTTACGTTTTGGCAATTCAAAATCCATCGACAGGAATTCATCCAGCAATACGGGATAATGAGTCAGTTCTTCACAAATCCATGGGCTGACCGTGGCCATCTTCACCAGTCGCTGTAACGCCCCTTTACTCTCGATTAACATCACCAGATATACCGTACGGCGCATTACCGATTCCACCAAGGGCATCAGTCGTACCAGTGCTGTCTGCGGATCATCTGACTGTAAAACGGCTTCAATTAAATGTGGCCAAAAAGTTTTTAAACGTTGCACTGCTTTGGCTGGTAATTTTTTTAAGGCATGCCCATTCCAAAACTCATGAACGAGATTCTTCGCATTCTCATCCAATACTTCTTTGAGTTTTTTTTCCAGCTGGGAAAAACTTTCAACCAGGGTATCTGGGCCATTTTCCTTGATTAAATGATCAAACTGATACATCACTTTGTCACGTTTCTCATTGAGATATGCCATAAAGCTGTCCCAATCCGCAAAACCAAGTGTGTCCGTTATACGCGCCCTTAACTCTGGCTCTGTCGGTAGTGATTGCGTTTGCTGATCATTCAGTGCCTGAATCGCGTGCTCAACCCGGCGCAGGAATAAATAGGCATTTTCCAGATCCTGCACCGCCTGTTCATCCAGCAACTCGGCATCATCCAGATGATTTAGATTCACCAGACACTGCCGATCCTGCAATTCAAGTTTGGCCCCGCCATAAATCAGCTGAAACACCTGCACGATAAATTCGACTTCGCGAATGCCACCGGCTCCGAGCTTGATATCATCTTCAATATTACGGCGCTGTACTTCGCGCTGGATCATCGCTTTCATTTCACGCATAGCAGCGAAAGCACTGTAGTCCACATAGCGACGGAAGACGAATGGACGTGTCATCTCTAGCAACTCATCACCCTCAGGCGTTGGATTAACAATCCGCGCCTTGATCCAGGCATATCGTTCCCATTCACGACCATGCTGGCTGAGATATTTTTCCAGCGCGACATGGCTAATTGCTAATGGTGAACCATCGCCCCAAGGACGCAGGCGCATATCGACACGGAAGACAAAACCATCAGAGGTAATATGATCTAACAGGTAGATCAGCTTTTGTCCCCACAGAATGCAAAACTGCTGCACATCAATACATTTTCGCCCATCGGTTTCCCCTTGCTCATCAAAAGCAAAAATCAGATCAATATCACTAGAAAGATTGAGTTCCTGAGCACCCAGTTTCCCCATAGCAATTACAATTAAGTCTTGCACCTTTCCATTGTAGCCAATCGGCTGGCCATACTTTGCAACCAAGGGAATACGGGCAAAATCTTTGGCGGCACAAATGGCGGCATCGGCAAAATCAGAAAGTTCACGAGTGAGAGTAATGACATTCGTAAGTTGATTGGCATCCTGCCAGATCCAGCGAAACATCAGGCGAGCACGCAGAGTACGTAACGTACTCATCCATTGCTCTTCATCACTAATATTGGTAAGGGTATCTGTGACAGATTGCTTGATTTGTTCAGTACTTAAAGCATGCTGAAAATGGTCAACTGCATAGTCCTGCTGCAGCAAGGCAGCGTGTCTGGACAATACCTGCTCGGCATATTGGCTTGCCCTTAAAGTTTTCTGCAATTGTACGTCATTCATTTCCAGTCCTTGTCACCTGCAAGATTTTTTCTAGTTATAACAGGTGACTGGCAGCCCTGTGAATGCCTTGGACGGAAATTAATTTTTTTCTTTTAATGCACCTGCCGGTTCAGCAAGTGCCAGTGCCTGATGTTCATTGGTGGCTTTTGGCAACAATACACTAAAGGTCGTACCCTGACCTTCTTTAGAGTCGACATAAATTTGACCATGATTCAGATCGACAAATCGCTTACACAATACCAGACCAAGACCCGCGCCTTTTTCATTATCTGTGCCTTTCACACTTACTGTCAGATTTGGCTTAAACAGATTTTGCATCTGTTCTTCAGTCATGCCCAGACCGGTATCCTGCACGCTGATTCTGACCAGCTCGTCTTCAGCTTCAGCAGTCAAAATGACCTGACCCTGCTGATCGGTTGGGGTAAATTTCAGTGCATTGGAGACCAGGTTTTGCAGCACTGAAGTAATCATGTTGATATCCGCATTGACTTTCACTCCGTCAGGAATGCGGTCAATCAGGTCGATTTTTTTATTCAATGCTAAGCTTTTGAGTACATCGCAAACAATTTTGCTGGACTGTTTTAGCTCAAAGTTGATCGGATGGTAAACGAAACGTCCACCTTCAGCCATCGCCCAAGTCAGCAGGCTTTCCAGCAAGTTATAAGTTGACTTGGCATTTTCACAGAGATAATCGGCAATATTCTGAACACTTGAATCATCCAGTGTATGACGTTCTTCAGCCAATACTTCTGAGAATCCAAGTAAACCATGAAAGGGTGC
>NZ_DEZM01000066.1:3229-4364 GCF_002364825.1 Acinetobacter sp. UBA3132
CGCAGGTCATGAGCAATAATCTGGAAGAATTTCGTCTTACTGAAGTTCATGGCGCATTGCTGCTCGTACATTTCCTTCAGTTCATTATAGTCTTCATGCAAGCGAATCCGTCCGACCAGCCCATCGGCAAACTCCTGCACCAGACGAATATCTTCTTGATCAAAGCCCTCTTCTTCCTGATCAAAAAATACCACATGACCAATTGAGTGGGTATCACTGGCTTTCAGATTAAAGGAGATCAGGCGCTTATGCTCTACGCCAAGACTACGAATATATTCTGACATTTCTGTATAGGCAGGATGCGTACGATCCAGACAGTCATCATTTTTAAGATAATTGAGCAGATTTAATTCGTGCGGGGTTTCGAACCCCCAAAATTCTGAAGCAGTGGAATACCAGATATAAGGTTCTTTATGAAAACCCAGTAAACATTTTTCAGTCTTGAGTAGCCGACGTGCGACTCGACCAAATGTATTAATTAGGTTATTGGAAGTATTTACGCCCAAAATAAGAGACAGGCGGCATGAGCTTAGCTGTTCAGTATTTTGACCTATCTCCAGAAGGTTAAGCTTCATCTCTGCCTCTCATGGTTATGTTTATTTATTCAACCAATTTTATACAATCAATAACAAAGAATCTAAACAGTCTCAACAACATTTCCTAACATCTAGATTAATTGATTTCATTACATTTAACTACGTATACGTTAATTTTTTCTTTAAAAAATGTAAAACAAATTTGACATTAACCGTTATTTGTAAACCTATAAACAAACCTGATAATGTCACTGAAATGTCTATTTTTTCACCACCACTTGTAACATGCACCTAAACTAAATACTAGTGCCAAGCCTATAAATAATTAATTTAATTTAAAATAATAGCACTAAAATAAATTCTTTAGATTAATATTGTTAAGAATTTCTTCACCAACCAATCGTTACGAGTAAATATCCTATTTTTTTGCTTCATAATGCTCAAATGATTAATCTTCTAAATAACTATGTAATTTAGTTAATTCTTTGATATGTCTAATTTTTGTTAATCACGCACAATAAAACTGGCATAAAGTACCAATCTTTTTGTTAATGACTGAGATTTCCTTACTGTTAATTGTAAGCAGCCACTACAATTCT
>NZ_DEZM01000067.1:0-6137 GCF_002364825.1 Acinetobacter sp. UBA3132
ACCGCTACGATTGAGCGGAAGAAAACAAACACGTCCAAGAGTCATTGATGTCTATGAAGTATTTTGCGCATTGCTCTATATTCTAATAAGTGGATGCCAATGGAGTATGCTTCCTCGAGACTTCCCATCTAAAAGCACTGTGCATTATTACTTCTCGATTTGGAATAAAAAGTCTTCAGAAACTGAACCTAGCATACTTGAGCAAGCTTTAAAAAAATGTGGTTGGCGAGGCTCGTATCAGCAATGGATGGAAAGAACAAACGGGCTTTATCATGATTGATTCACAAAGTGTAAAAAACACAGATACTGCACGTGATAAAGGGTATGATGCTGGTAAAAAAGTTTCAGGCATTAAAAGACATATTATTGTTGATACTGAAGGTCTCCCGCATGGAATATTGGTTACGACAGCAGATCAAACAGATCGTCAAGGTGCGTTAGATACTATAACTTTGCATAAAGATAGCTTACAAAATGTAGAGGTTGTACTTGTTGATGGCGGTTATACAGGTGAACCCTTTTCTTTGGCTGTTAATAATTTAATCGGATCCCGAGTTGATGTGGTTAAACGAAGTGAATTGCATAAATTTGCAGCCATTCCACAACGCTGGGTTGTGAAAAAATGATTTGCCTGGTTAGAAAAATGTAGAAGGCTCTGGAAAAACTGTGAAAAGTACCTAAATACGAACCTTCAGTTCATTAATTTAGCCTTTTTAAAGCTACTTTTGCATAGAAAATATTCTGGATAGGTTCTAAGTGATCACCTTTAAATTTATGAAAAGCAATTACACAAAATTATTTACAGGCTCTGCAGTTGCATTAGCTTGAAGCCTGTATATATATATATTTGGCTACCTTTATCGGGTAAATTCTATACTTGAAATGTCAACAGCCCCAATACAAAATCTGAGAAATATATGAGTGCAGAAGCCATATCTATCAGCCTTTTATCCCCTGTCATATTGCTCACGGCTGCAGTGATCGCAGTCCCCTTAATCAAGCGCCTAGGATTAAGCTCGGTATTGGGATATTTAATTGCAGGATTAATTATTGGTCCATTTGGACTGGTATTTTTCTACGATTCTGCGTCTATTTTGCATATCGCTGAGCTTGGTATTGTGATGTATCTGTTTGTGATTGGACTAGAAATGCGTCCATTGTATTTATGGAGTTTAAGAAAAGAAATTTTTGGATTAGGTACATTACAAATTAGTGCCTGTTCATTGGGGTTAACGGCGGTAGGCTTGATCTATGGCTATTCTTGGCAAGTGAGTTTTGTATGTGCTGCAGGCTTTGTACTCACCTCGACTGCAATTGTGATGCAACTTTTGGGAGATCGTGGAGACATTGCTCAACCACGAGGACAAAAAATTATCTCGATCCTGCTGTTTGAAGATTTATTGATTGTCCCTTTATTGGCAATTGTCGCTTTTATCGCACCGAATCATGTTGTTGAAAGTACTTCTACGCGTTTGCAGAGCATCGGAATTGGTTTAATTTCAATTGCAGGTTTAATCGCTGCAGGCTATTGGTTGCTTAATCCTTTATTTCGCTTATTAGCCGCAGCCAAAGCCCGTGAAGTCATGACTGCAGCAGCACTCTTGGTGGTGCTCGGCGCAGCATTACTGATGCAAGTCACTGGCTTATCGATGGCAATGGGGGCATTCCTTGCAGGGGTATTACTCTCCGAATCCACTTTTCGCCATCAGATTGAAGCAGATATTGAACCGTTTCGTGGCATATTGCTCGGATTATTTTTTCTAGGTGTAGGCATGTCACTAGACCTTAACGTCGTAAAAAATAACTGGGTGTTAATCTTAAGTGCTGTACTTCTGCTGATGTTTGTCAAAGCATCCATGATTTACCTAATTGCACGCATGACCAAAAGTTCACACTCCGAAGCACTCGATCGCGCATTACTGATGGCTCAAGGAGGTGAGTTTGCTTTTGTACTCTTTACTGCCGCCATGAGTGCTCAAGTCATTAGTGCTGTTGAACGCTCAAACCTGACTGCGATTGTAGTCTTGTCAATGATTTTGACCCCGATTATTGGCTTTTTATTTAAACGTTTTACCCAAACTACAGAACAAACTTCTTTAGAAAATATCCGTATTGCCGAAGGACTTTCTGGAAAAGTATTGATGATTGGTTTCGGTCGTTTTGGACAAGTCTCCAGTCAATTACTGCTTGCTCGAGGGATTGATGTGACCATCATTGATAATGATATCGACATGATTCAAAATGCTGAAAGATTTGGATTTAAAATTTACTATGGCGATGGTTCTCGTTTAGATATTTTACATGCCTCGGGAGCAGATACGGCTGAAGCAATTGTTGTTTGCGTAGACCACAAAGAAACGACGAATAAGATTGTAGAGTTGGTGCAACATGAATTTCCTTTAACCAAGTTACTGGTTCGCTCTTATGACCGTGAGCATGCGCTGCATTTAGCAAAACAAAATGTGGATTATATGATTCGAGAAACCTTCGAGTCGGCAATGCTATTTGGCGGTGCGATTTTAGAAGAATTGGGTGTTGACCAGAGTGATGTTGAAGAAATTAGCCAAGAAATCCGAGAACGAGACAAAGAACGTTTTGAAACCGAAGTTGCAGCAGATGATGTCTATGCGGGTATCGGCTTGCAATACACAGGACCGCGTCCGACTGCACCTTTAATTACACCAAAGCACACAGGGCAAATTCTGAATGAAGATGACACTAAGCAATAATTTCACGTATTAAACCCAAATAAAAAAGAGGTCTGTGTAGATCTCTTTTTCGGTAAGCATCCGCTGAACCCCACTTTTCTTATTTTCTCAATATCCCAAACCAAACTAAAATTTCTCAAACAATTTCATCACATCATTTTCCGTCAGTTTCGCTTCTCCCTCATGATCTGTGCTTAGAATAGACTGTGCCAGTTCTGCTTTATTCTGCTGCAAGGCAATAATTTTTTCCTCTATGCTTTTATTGGTAATCAGCTTATACACAAATACCGGCTTGTCCTGTCCAATCCGCCATGCACGATCTGAAGCTTGATCTTCAGCAGCAGGGTTCCACCATGGATCATAGTGAATGACCGTATCTGCGGCAGTTAGATTCAGACCTACCCCTCCTGCTTTCAGACTGATTAAAAATACCGGCACTTGTCCAGACTGAAATGCTGTAATGACTTCATCTCGCTTTTTGGTCTTTCCAGTCAGCTTCACATAGCCAATTTCTGCGTGATAGAGCTGTTGTTCAATCAGTTCCAACATTGAGGTAAACTGAGAGAAAATAAGAATTTTTCGTCCCTCTTCCACCATTGGAACAACCATATCCATCAACTGTTCAAGTTTGGCAGAATACGCCTGCCCGGTTTTAACTGAATCCAGTTTCAGCAAGCTAGGATGACAACAGACCTGACGCAGCTTCAGCAAGGCATCTAAAATTTGGATTTGACTACGCTTAAAGCCTTTTTCTGCCACAATTTTCTGAATATTTGCCTGCATCGTGGCGCGAACAGCCTCGTATTGCTTGGATTGCTGCTCATTCATGTCAATATTGACTTCAATCGTGGTTTTTTCAGGCAGTTCCTTGGCAACGTCAGTTTTCAAACGACGTAAAATAAAGGGTTTAATGCGGTTTACCAACTTTTGCCTTAGCTGCTGATCACCGCGTTTTTCAATAGGATAGCGGTACTTTTTATTAAAGATTTCTTGTGAATATAAAAATCCTGGCATTAGAAAATAAAATAGTGCCCACAGCTCACCCAAATGATTTTCCATAGGTGTACCAGTTAGACATAGACGATGTCGCGCTGTTAATTGCCGTACTACCTGTGCAGCTTTGGCACGCGGATTTTTAATATTCTGCGCTTCATCCAGAATGAGTTGATGATATTCATATTGCTTCAGTTGCTCTTCATCTCTCGCCAAGAGCGGGTAGGTGGTTAACACAATGTCATAGTGTGAAATCTGCTCAAAATACTGATGGCGGTCGGGGCCTTGTAGCAGCAGTACCTTGAGCTCAGGGGTAAATTTTTCCGCTTCTTTGAACCAGTTATGCATCAGCGATGTGGGTGCAACAATTAAGGCGGGTCTGTCCTGCAAATGACCAGCCTGCTTTTCCATGAGTAAGTGGGCTAAAGTTTGTGCTGTTTTACCCAAGCCCATATCATCTGCCAGAATCCCGCCATGCTGGGTTTCCCTTAAAAACTGTAACCAGCCTAGGCCCTGCTGCTGGTATGGACGTAATTCCCCCTGAAAACCTTGTGGTGTCGGCAGTTGTTGCTGATAGCCTTGTTTGAATTTCTGCGCAAATTGCTGCAGGCGATTACTGACCTGCCACACCATCCCCAGATGATGCTGTAATTCTAATAGTTGACTCGCATCATAGCGATCTATGCTACGCTCTTCTTGCTGTAAAATGCTCTGCAGATGCAACAATACCGGCTTAATGTCCTTTGCGGATAAAGCCAAATCTGGTTGATCCGCTGCAGTTTTCAGGGTGAAAATGTGACTGTCATTCAGATGACCAAAAATCCGTGGATCAAGTAAATCAGGCTGTTCTTTCACCAAAACCACAAGTGCATCGAGTAAATCATAGCTATTGCCTGCACTGTCCTGAACGGTCGCCCCGATATTGAACCAGTCTTGTTGGCTTTCAGATTCAGTGATGGAAATATTTAAATTTTCAACATATTGCAGCTTAAATGGGCTGTGTTCCAGATGCTCTATCTGCCATCCAATCAATTCAATTTGATTGATGGGCATCAGCTGTTTGATCCAGTCTCCATAGAACGCAAAAACCATAGAATCAAGACGTTGTTTATCCAGTTTTAATTGCTGGTAATAATTAAGATCTTTCACCCACTTCAGTGATTCGACCAATAGCTGTAAACGCTGGATTGACTGTTGTTCCTGAACGAAGTCCCGAAGCTGTCGCACCATTTTGCCATGCTGCTCACCAATAAAACTGTCACCTGATGTAACTGCTTTTATTCGTCCGCCTACATAGGAGAATTCAATTTCGGCACAAACAGACTCTTCCCATTTCCAATCAAATTTATCTAAAACACCGAAGCGTAAAATTGGCTGGGGACTTCCCTCAAGGACATCAATATGCTGAATAAACTCGGGCTGAGGCAGATTTTTCACGTCTGAATATTGATGAGTCAGTTTCTCAAACTCTGGCAAGAGCATAGATGGAAGATCAGGCATCTGTAAAAAATGGTACAGAAGATTTGCCGTATATTCACCATATAACTGGCCCACCGTGTTCTGTTGAATATCCACATAACATGGGGGATGGCTCGCGAGAATCTGAATATGTGGATTTGATTTCAAATCGAGTCGAATATCACCATTGACCAATTCAATGTTTAAATGCTCTGTCTGTTTGTTTACACCTTGTTGCCAGATCAGTTCGATGTGATAGCCTTGTTCTGACCATTGAAGTGCAGTATGGCTCTTTTTTTGCCAGTACACATCGCCACTTTGAATAAAAGATTTGAAATGCTCCAATAAAATTCTGGAGATATCAAGATTGCTTTGATAAAAGCGTTCGTCACTGTTTATTTTGGCATAATAATAAATCTGGTTAAATAATTGTCGTTTTTGTTCAGGTAAAGTCAGATGCTTTCTGGTGATATTTTCATATTGGGTATAATAACTTTCCCCCGCAATTGAGCCGTTTTTATTGCGTCTGGCCTTCTGAACGTCAACTGTCAATTTCTTTAAGCTGACCGACTGATCTAGCAGGTAAATTAAATAATTGTTTGTTTTGACAGATTGCTCTGGTTCAGTCTGTTGTAAATACCGTTTAAAATCATTCAACCAGCGCTGCGCCTGATCATCCCCCCGTTGACGTTTTGTGATTCCCTGCGGGGATTGAGAGTCAGCATAACGCTGCTGAAATTCCTGGCGATATTCCTGAAAGAATAACCGCGCTAAAGCAGCAGCATGTTTACAGTTATATCCAACCGGACAAGTGCAGTCGTCATCGATTAAACGGTCTTTTTGAGGATTATAGGTAATTGCGGTATCGTAATAATCTGTTCCTTCAATTTGGGCATACATCGTAACCCCGTCTTTTTCCTCAAAGAACTCAATCGCTTCCCTATCAATGTGTTTAGCATAGCTCAGACTGCGCTGAAG
>NZ_DEZM01000126.1:0-3911 GCF_002364825.1 Acinetobacter sp. UBA3132
ACCATCCAGATTAAATTCTTTTTCCTCAAGTACTTCATTTTTGACGTATTGGTTTCCTTCTATTTCCAAAATATCATTTTGATCATCAAGGCGCTTTTTTAAATTTTCGGCTGATGTTGGCTGGAAATCTTCAGTTTTAAGAACAGATTGCTGGTCTACAATAGGTTCAATGGAATTATTAACATTCTGTTTTAAGGTGTTGGTCGATCTAGTCTTTAAAATCTCTTTGGTAAAAATAGAAGAAGATAAAGTATCTGTTTTATTAATAATCCCAGAATGAGATAAGTTGTTTTTATCTTCAATTGGATTATTCTGTTTAATTCTCTGTTCTCTAACGATTTGACTGCTTTGAAGTTTAGGGGGGGCAGTCATGACCTGAGATTGAGGATATAAAATCTGATTTTTCTGATTTGATTCTAAGACCTTTTTAGTTTGAATATTATTTTTTTGTACTACCATCGGTCGGCCATCTGGACCAATAATCGTATGAAATGTACCGGCATAGACATTCCCTAATTGTGCCGTTGTCAACACAACTATCATCCTTAGCCATAAATGTCCTATCATCCTGATATGCCTACCATCTTGTTCTATAGTTAAGTCCTAAAATTGTGATTTTAGTATCTGTTTTAACATTTAACCCCGCATATGGGTTTAATAATAAGTTGTTAACACCTGTCTGGTTTGAAAGGCTACTGGTGTTAGCCGGGATGTTATCCTTACTGCGTAAGAAACCAATAGATAAATCGAGATCTGTGTCTGCATCAAACTTGTAGCCTACACCTAGGCCAAATAATTGAGCATTATTGATCGGCACCATCGTATTACGCTTGTTATCAGGAATAGCACTCGAACGTGGTTCATAACCCGCACGCAGCTTCAATCGGTCTGTTGCTGAGTATTCAAACCCGATTCCCCAACTCCATGGCGAGGTAAACTCAAGGGGTAATGCTAATGAAGTATCGGTAACATTTGCAGATAAAAGTTTGGCAATTTTCAATGCTGAAATTTGACGATCAAATTCGAAACGGAATTTGTCCCAGGCTTTATAATCTGTCCAACCCACATCAAAATTAACTTGTAAATCAGGCAATAATTTATATTTAATCCCTGCCTGAAAATGTGCAGGAAATTCCAGATCCATGGATACCAAACCAGATTCACTCGATGGGACAGAATTTGGGAATCCGAGAATCGCTGCAAGAATCTGCCCTGTCGGAGAAGACATCAAGCCCTTGATCATCTCCTGCGGCGCTCTGGCATTATCAATGTGATATTTACCCTTAAGGCGCATTTTTGCTGAACTTTGGTAGACCATACCAAAACTGAAATCTTCAGTAGGTTCCCATAGTACACCCAAGTTATAACTCGGGCTCAGGGATTGTTCCAATCCAAGTTGCATTTGACCGAATTTGCCAAATGGATTCATTCCTTCTTGAGCATTACACATCCCGAGTAAAAGAATATCGGTGATAATGTCCGAGTTTTCCTTAAATGGTGTACATACCACTTCATCGATCATTCTCAGCATACCGATGAGTTCATTCGGAAAACGTAAGTCGGTTTTCATACCCATCGCTTGATATGACATTCCGACACCACCTCCAATCGAAAGCGTATCACTGACCTGATAGCCTACCGAAGGTGACAGATAGGTAATCCGCTCAAGTGCAACCTGCTGCCCCATATAGTTTGCAGGATTACCACTTTCAGCACCAAAACCCGCCATAAGAGGTGCATATACAGCTGTCGCATAAGTTGCTTTGGAGCCTGGTGGATTATAGGCAATCCCCATAGTGGGTGCAGCCACTGGCATCCCTTCACCCAGATCCACCATCTTTTTTAAAATAGGTACATATAAGCTAACGTATTCAACATCACCTCTGATTGGCCCATCTTTAAAATCAGTACATAGATCTGAATTAACCTCTGGTCCATCATTACAAACCAAAGGATCATCTGAATAACCGAAAACGTTATAACCAGCAGGGACACTGAACTCACGTCCAATATCAAAATTAGCAATAATAATCTGCTGCTCAGTTTGTAAGCCCTGAATTTTAGTCAAACCTGCTGGGTTAAAATGAACAGCATTAACTCCTGGTGGATCTGCAGTAACTGCATTACCTAGTGAAAGCGAGCGCAGGTCAACCGATAAATTTGTTCCTAATTGTGCAAATGCTGCACCTGAACAACCCGTTAAAAGAATGGCACTCACTAACGGGCTGAGTCGAATTTGTCTCATAAGACAGCCCCTTAGCGAATTTTCTTACCAAAACCTAAAATATCCAGTGGGAAAGATAGACCAAGCGAGACATCAGGTGCATCTTCCGTTAATCCTAGCCCTACAGTACCGTTGACAATTGTTTCAGGAGAGATACGTACCCCGAGGGAAATTGCAAAGGTTGAACTGGTTTGATCTGCTGGCGAGTAACTTTCACCACTTGAATATCTGAACTCTGAACCAGTATTAAAGCTTTGCTGATAGGACATTGTCATTGAGACATCGTAATTAAAGGAATAAGCAAAACCAAAAGCAAAACCACCACTGATTCCGGGTTCAAATTCATCAATTACACGGTAACCCCGACGCTGATTTAAGTCAGTTACTTTAAATCCATAATTGGCAGAAACAGAAGCAAACAATACGACTGGATCAATATATTTACGGGTACTTGCTCCCACGCCTACAGCGTAATAGCCCTTACCTGTGGATAAATCATCAGCCGCATTAATTTCATATGGACTATCACCGGTCTTAGTGGAAAGATTACCAAATAAAATGAGTGGCAGACGTCCTGCTTTTAATGGAAATGGTTCCCAACGCGCCCCAAGACTTATATCACCTAAACCTGCTGTAGACGTATCTTTCAGTAAATCTGTTTTAGTCACCAGCGGTAAAGACGCAGTTAAGGTTAAGTTATCTTTTAAACCATATTGAGCAGTGAATGTGTTAGTCAGCGTATGGGTTGCATTTTCCTGAACACGTAACTGATACAGCTGGCCTTGTGCCATTTCTAGATCTAGCTGAGTATCGCGATAATAGGTATAGTCAATATCATAATACGATGAAATTTCACCTTGCTTAATAAGTGAATACTGACGCTCATTTGAAGTAAAGACCTCCTCAAGATTCGTTTCTTGAGATGCATCCCCTTCACGCTGTTGTAATGCAGATGAAGCTTGTACTGGCTCTGTAACTCGTTGTTCTACGGTAGTTGGTTGTGTAGATTCTGCTGTTTTCTCCTCTGTCTCAATGATTTGCTCATATCCACCTAATTCAGGTTCAGCTACAGATTCAGCAACAGTTTCTTCTACTTCTACGACTTCCTCGTATTCCCCTAATGCCGGCTCACCTGCAGCATATGCTGCCCCCATGACCATTTGAACACTAAGTGCCAAGAGAGTTTTGTTCATCCATTCACGTTTCATGTTGCATCCCACCATTTTTATTTTTCTAATTCAGTTTTTTAATTCGCTTTTACTTGCTCTTATAATAAAGTCTTAAGAAGTTATAGGTTGGCTTCCCATAGGAAGCGGACTCCGGATTCATATTGGTATCCAGACGAATTGTAGATGCCTTATCCGCGATTTTTTCCATATAGAACTGTGGATATTGAAAATCTACCAACGCATAACGATTAATCGTGGCGTCCTCAACATGGCGCATATCTGAATCTTGGAGTGCTAAGAAATTTTTACGATATTGTTCAGGCACATTGATTAAATACAGCGTATTATTTTCCCAGACCTGTTTAAAACGTTGTTCATCAAAACTAATATTACCGAGTGCTGGATCCGCGACATAAACACGCCCATCTTTATATGCTTTGTAGACAACAAAATGTTTAAATCCTGCATAAGAAATAGGAACAATAGCCGGCTGCCCTTGTTTGACCAAGTCTTCAAAT
>NZ_DEZM01000126.1:4026-7308 GCF_002364825.1 Acinetobacter sp. UBA3132
AGTTTGACCAAGTCTTCAAATTCTCCTCTATAGCCTCCACTTTCCAAGCCCAAAGCGGCTACAAAACGTTTCATATCCAGAAGAGAAAAGCTACGGCGTTCAACAATCTTATCTGTTTCACCAAATTGCATTAAGCCATTCATTACTTGCTGCTCATCCAGTTGCGTACCTACATAACCATTCAATAAGGTCGTAAGTGCTGCCGAGCCACAACTGTAGTCAAAAGCTTGTCTAACAATTCCCCTAAATTGATCCTGTAAGGCAGGTTTAATCCGCACGGGCTCACGATGCATACGTACAAAAGAATCCTGACGGGAATCTAGGGTTTCAGTATAGCGAACTGTTTCAGCGGGTTGTTCCTTTATATCAAAGGCTTCTTTGGCAGCGTAGTAGATTAATGCCGAGCCCAACGCGATCTCTAACATATTTTTTTACTTTTCTTATCATCGGCATGATGCGCCTGATTATTCTTTTTATAGAGTTTTCACCCTACTTCCTTGTAACTAGAAAGATACCTTCTTTTTCAAAAAAATACAGTCTTTTTTTATTTTTTTAGATAAATGATACAGTCATAAAAAAAGCGCGTGTAAACACGCGCTTTTTTTTACTAAACTTAGTGACCAGCAATTGTAATGATTGCTCCTGGTAAATAAGTACCCTGTGCTGGGCTGAAGTAAGTCTGCATACCTTGAACTTCTACATCACCAATAGAGGCTGCACCACGGCTACCTAAATGGATACCTGACACATAGGTATCATGCGCACCGCTTGTGCTGACAATACGAATAAAACCTTTGTTTGCAGCTGATTCACCAAATACACTAATGTTTTGATTCAAAGTTAAATCTTTGCTGTTAGTATCTGTCACCTTAATACTTTCAATAAAGATTTCACCAGCCTTAGTTGTAACGATATCGGCTTGAGTCGGTGAAAGAGCGGCAGGTACAACGACCTTACCAAGCGTTGAGTTATCAAGAATACCTAATTCTTTAATTTCTAAACCACCCATCATAGTAGTATTCAACTTGATCATTGCACCTTGCGGAGCAGCACCTAATTGAATATTTGCAGTCATTTGACCAGTTTTTATAGAAAGACCTGATAAGATTGCATTTTCTTTTCCTGTACCGCCACGTTGGATATTTGTCGCATTAGCTCCTGGCTTAGCAGCTGACGCAACTACACCAATCTCACCAATATGGATATCTAAGCCTGAAACTTTTGCTGCAATGTTGATAAATGGATTACCGTCACCTGCATCTGAATCAATTACCAAGTCAGCCAAATTACGTGATTGAAGAAGGTATTTACCATTTTCATCATAGTTTGCACCAATTACAATACCTTTGTCTTTTACAACGTTAGTTTCGGTAGTACCATTCAGTTTAGAAATACCGTTTCCTTTAATATAAATTGCACCAGCAGCAGCAGTTTTATCTACAAGTGTAACACCATCAGCTTGAAGCTCTTTATAACCACCTGCCAAACCATCATTATCATGGATAAATAATTTATTAATTTCGATTTTAGAGATACCGATCCCGATATTCAAACCATCTTGACCTGTAGTTGCGCTAAGTGCAGAATCGTCCATGGCTTGCATTGCCATCGCATTTGCGCTGATTGCCATTGAAGAAATTAAAGCTAATTTAGTGAATTTTTTCATTCGTACTCTCCCAAGAGTATTATTTTTTTTGGTTGTGAATCACTCTTTGTCCATGATGTATTTTTATTTTACGACAGCACGAACAATTAATCCTTGAGTGATTTGCTCGCCCCCCTAAATTAGCCGTGTGTCATTTTTTGTTCAACTGTTGTTGGTCGCATTTCGTTATTCACCGATAAACGGTATATACAAGTTCTACCTCATTTTTCTTGATAATTGAGATAGAATCATCTCAGTCTCTTGAATGCTTTAAACTGAATGCATAGCCCAACTTATCAACATCTCCTGTCTGCTTCAAATACTTCTCCACATGCCATCTTGGAAGCATTGAGCTCCTTGGATCATGCCGTATATTTATATGACAACGGTACGCCATTTATTGCCTGCTGTGCTGAACGCTATACATTTATACAGGATGATATTATACAAACTTATCAGGCTGTCTCTTTTAATGAATATGAAGTCGTTGCGCCAGATTTAACTGTTAATTTTACCTCTAAATCGACTTTAGGCTCTACAATATTTAATGGCGGCTTTGTCGGATTCATTTCTTATGACTACGCAGCTCAGCAGCAAGTTCATTATAGACAGCGCCAGCAGCCAGCACTTTTTATTGGGCAATTCTCTACTTATTTAGAACTTGGTCGTGAAGGATGGATTTTTAAGAGTAGTGATCCTCAAGCGGAACATATTTTTCAGCAGATTCAGGCTTTACTTGATCAATTCCAGGATAAGTCTGAATTTAATTTAGTTTCTCCATGTACAGCGCGTTGGAATAAATCAGCTTATCAGGAGGCTTTCAGTCAGGTTCAGGAATATATCAAAGCTGGTGACTGTTATCAGATCAATCTGACTCAAGAATTTTCAGCACAAGCTAAAGGCTCGGTGTTAGCTACAGCAGAACAATTTTGGCAACTAACCAATGCACCTTATGCTGGTTATTTACGCGTAGGAGAGTTTGAGCTGTTAAGTTGTTCACCCGAACTGTTTATTGATTTTCAATCTGAGCGACGGATTATTACCAAACCGATCAAAGGCACGATGCCGCGTTATACAGATCCAATATTGGATGAGCAATCCAAACAGACTTTAAAAAATTCTGAAAAAGATCAAGCTGAAAATGTGATGATCGTAGATTTATTACGTAATGATTTGAGTGTTTATGCGGAAACTGGCTCAGTTAAAACACCAAAGCTGTTCAATATTGAAAGCTTTAATCAAGTTCATCATATGGTCAGTGAAGTACAAGCTACCCTGAAAAAAGATGTAAATCCATTTGATGTTTTAATGTCTGCCCTTCCTGGCGGATCTATTACTGGTGCACCTAAAATCCGTGCCATGCAGATTATTGAAGAACTGGAAGGCACACCGCGTGGCGCGTATTGTGGCTCAATGGGGTATTTTAATTTTGATGGAACTGGTTCCTGGAATATTCTGATCCGCTCAATACAGAAATACCAAAATGAGGTGTCACTATGGGCTGGTGGCGGGATTACCATTTCATCAGACTGCGATGCCGAATATCAGGAATGTTTTGATAAAGTCGAAGCGATGTTGAATCTACTCAATACCTGGTACACACCTGAATAAATAAAAAGCGACTCAATTGAGTCGCT
>NZ_DEZM01000102.1:0-7099 GCF_002364825.1 Acinetobacter sp. UBA3132
TCCAGCTGAGCTATGAGCGCGTAACTTGTGTGCCTAGGTTGGCAATACGTTTTTCTGCTTAACTTACTTGGTGCGCTCAGAGAGATTCGAACTCCCGACCCCTTAGTTCGTAGCCAAGTGCTCTATCCAGCTGAGCTATGAGCGCGCGACATAAGTAAGCGTGGCGGTGAGAGAGGGATTCGAACCCTCGATACAGTTACCCGTATGCGTCCTTAGCAGGGACGTGGTTTCAGCCACTCACCCATCTCACCGTAACGTGCCGCCATAATACAAATTTCGGCATAGCACTGCAAGCAAAGCTTTAAAAAAAAGTGCAGTTTTTTGCTCGATTAAATACTTTTTAAACAATTTATCTGTTTTTATACACTTATTGTGCGAAAAAGCTCCGCTTTCTATCCAATAGTCGAAAATCCGCCGAAAAACGGAAACTTAAACAGATTATTGCAATCATTTACGTGCAGTCTGAGCGCACATGTCTTATGCTAATCCCATCTCCTAGGAAAATTTAAAGACATGATGAAAAATTGGGTCGATCCTGAAGCAAAAGCTGAAGCTGAACGTTATGACAACCCTATCCCAAGTCGCACGCTGATTTTAGAAACCATAGAAAAGAATAATGCCCAGTCGCATGCCGACCTGGTGGAACATTTTGAAATTGCAGATCAAAAAAGTATTGATGCCCTGAGTCACCGCCTGATTGCCATGGTGCGTGATGGCCAGTTAATGAAAGATGGTTATAAATTCCAGATTGCTACTGAACAACCGGAATATGAAGCCACGGTGTATATTAATTCTAAAGGCATGGGTACAGCCAATATTTCCGGTCAGGATGATCTGTTACTGCCCGAGCGTGAATTGCGTCAGGTCTTTAATGGTGATCGCGTTAAAGTCCGCCAAACTTCAGTCGACCGCAAAGGTAAGGCCTGGGGTTTTATTACTGAAGTAGTACAACATCGTGTCAAACAGGTTATTGGTAAAGTCTGCCAGCATGAAGGTGAATATTTCGTACAACCTGCCAGCCCGAATGCGCATCAGCCGATCACCCTAGAAAAAGAACTGATTGAACATGCTCAGGTTAAAGTTGGTGATTCGATTCGTGTTGCGATTGATACTTATCCAACCAAAGAAGAATTTGCAACTGCGCATATTATCCAGTCAATGGCAGATAAAGCAGATACGGAAATCATCATTCCACAAACCATTCTGGAATATGGTCTGCCTTACGAATTCCCTGATGAAGTCATCAAAGAAGCAGAAAGTTTTAAAGAACCCAATGCTAAGGATCGAGAAGGCCGTATCGACCTGCGTGACCTGGCTTTAGTCACCATTGATGGTGAAGATGCCCGCGACTTCGATGATGCGGTGTATGCAGAAAAACGTCCTGGCGGTGGTTATCGTGTTGTCGTGGCAATTGCAGATGTGAGCCATTATGTCCGTGTTGGCAAGCCACTGGATGACGAAGCTCAGGAACGTGGTACATCGGTTTACTTCCCGCATTATGTCTTGCCGATGCTGCCTGAAGCACTCTCCAATGGCTTATGTTCCTTAAACCCTAATGTTGACCGTCTCTGTATGGTCTGCGACTTAAAACTGTCACGTGCAGGCCGTGTGACCAGTTTTGAGTTCTACCCTTCTGTGATGCATTCCAAAGCGCGTCTGACCTATAACCAGGTTGCACAGTATTTTGACGGTGACAGTAACGCGATTACTGAAGATCGTGATGTACGCAAATCACTGAATACACTATTCCAGCTGTATCAGGTGCTGAAAGAATTGCGTGCGGATCGTCATGCAATGGAATTCGAAACTGTCGAAACCTATATGACTTTCGATGAGCTGGGTGGTATTCAAGAAATTCTGCCACGCACCCGTAATGATGCGCATAAGCTGATTGAAGAGTGCATGTTGCTCGCCAACGTAGCGGCGGCTGAATATGCGCTGAAAAATGAAATTCCAATGCTGTACCGTGTGCATCAGCCACCAGAGTTTTCCCGTATTCAGAAAGTACGTGACTTCGTCAAGCTACTCGGTCTGAAATTCCCGGAACAACCCACCCAGAAAGATTATCAGGAAGTGATTGAAGCGACCAAAGACCGTATTGATGCCCCAAGTATTCATGCAGTCCTGTTACGCTCAATGATGCAGGCCTACTACGGCGCGAAGAACGATGGTCACTTCGGTCTGGCATATGATGCTTATACGCATTTCACCTCGCCGATCCGCCGCTACCCTGACCTGTTATTACATCGGGCGATTAAAGCACAGTTGGCACAAAAACCATATCCGATTTCGGGTGCATCGCTGGATGATGCCGGTGAGCATTTCTCTTCAACTGAACGTCGTGCTGATGAAGCTTCACGTTCTGTAACCACCTGGTTGAAATGTCACTACATGCAGCAGCATCTGGGTGAAGAATTTGTTGGCATTATCAGTGCGACTGCAGAATTTGGTCTGTTTGTTACCCTAAAAGATCTCTATGTAGATGGCATGGTACATGTCAGCCAGCTCGGTGATGATTTCTTTGTCTTTGATCAAAGCAGCCAAAGCCTGGTCGGTCAGAACCGTGGACAAATCTTCGGTCTAGGGGATGAAGTCAAGATCAAGGTTGCCGGGGTGAATCTGGAAGAACGTAAGATTGACTTTGAACTGGTACAACAGTTAACCCATGCTGGCCGTCAAATCCGCGCCCGTGCACCACGTGTCGCAGAGAAAAAGCCTTTAGTCCGTCCGGAAGCGACTGAACAAGTCTTTGGCAAAAATGAACGCGAGTCCAAAGCCAAAGATAATGCAGATGGGGAACAACCCATACGACGCAAAAAAGACAAAGGAAAACCCAGTTCCTACAGCAAAAAGCCTGCTAAAAAATCTGCAGGAAAGCCTGAAACAAAGGATAAAGGTAAAGTAAAGAAAAAAGCCAAAGTGAAAAAGAAAAAATCCAATGCAAAGCCAAAGGATGAATAATTTTCACAGTTAAAAAGAGCGCTACGGCGCTCTTTTTTTATTTATAATCAATATAATAACTATAAGGAAAATTAGAAAAATGGATGTACTAAATATCATAGCATTGGTTATTTCATTACTAGCTTTACTTGTAACCTATGCAGTATTTAAGTCAGATCAGCAACCACAAATTCTTATTTTTGCTACGCCTCATTATGGAAAAGAATCTGTAATTCAACTTCATGTTAAAAATATCGGTAAATCCATCGCTCACAATGTAAAAATCTTTAGCAATCAGCCTGTTCCTCGTGCAGCATTCGGAATTGAAAAGTTAAATTCTGATAAACAGTATTTTAATACTGGTATTTTTAAAAATGGAATCAAAGTATTTCCACCTAAATAAAGCTACATATACGATTGGGGACAATATGGAGGCCTCAAGAAATCATTAAATAATACTCCCATCACTTTCACGGTGACATATTCTTATAAACATCCTTTAAATCTTTGGAAAACCAAAATCATTAATATCTCTACAATTGATATAAATGAACTAGAGTCGCTTCCCTCTTCCAATGGAGGCTTATTAGAACAATTGAAAAATATCAATAAATCATTAATAACCTTAAATCAAAAGATTGAGAAAAAACTATAGATATCTTGATTTCCTAGCTTAAAACCCCTACATCTAGATTTAACATAGGAAATAAATCGGCAGACCGACATGACTTTAGAAAAGGCAACTTTGCCTGTTCCACAATTTGATCAGCTTACACTAGCAGAACTGAAACAAAAGATTGAAAGCTGTATTGCTGAAGGTCAAAAATTCCTGAATGAACTTAACGAAACACCGAATTCAGCTCAGGAACAGCTTGCCATTTTGGAACATGTCGACACACTTGAAAATAATATGAGTGAGGCTTGGGGCATTCTCTCGCATCTCAATGCCGTGAAAAACAATGCGGAAACGCGTGAAGTTTATCAAGCCTTATTACCGGGTTTAAGTGAATACTATACCCAACTCGGCCAACATACGGCACTGTATCAAACTTATCAGCATGTGCATGATGCACCAGTATTTACTGACCTGCCTGCAGCACAGCAAAGTGCCATTAAACTGGCACTGCGCGACTTCAAACTTTCGGGCGTGGCGCTAGAAGGTGAAGCGAAAAAACGTTATGCAGAAATTTCCGCACGTTTATCTCAGCTATCTTCAGATTTTTCGAATCATGTATTGGATGCGACTCAAGCCTACTTCAGACCATTAAATGAGGATGAGCTGGCTGGCTTATCGGCAAGCAATATTGAACTGCTCAAACAGTATGGCAAACAGCATGAACTGGATCAGCCCGTAGCCACCTTGGATTTTCCATCCTATTTAGCCATTATGACGCATTCAAAAAACCGTAGTCTGCGTGAGGAAATCTATAAGGCCTATACTACACGTGCATCAGATCAGTCCGACAAGTCTGAATTTGACAATACAGCTGTGATGGAAGAAATCCTGAGTCTGCGTCAGGAAATGGCTGTACTCCTCGGCTTTAACAACTATGCTGAATATTCACTGGCCAGCAAAATGGCACCAAGTGTTGACGCTGTAGATGAGTTTTTACGTGATCTGGCTGAGCATGCGCGTGCGCCTGCTGAAAAAGAGATTGCCGAGCTGAAAGCAATTGCAGCAGAAGATGGTATTACCGAGCTGCAACCCTGGGACAGCAGTTATTATTCTGAAAAGCTGAAAATGCAGCAGTTCAACCTGTCACAGGAAGCACTGAAACCTTATTTTCCGACCCCAAAAGTAATTCAAGGTCTATTCAGCATTGTGAACCGTCTGTATGGCATTCAGGTCATCGAACGTGAAGCTCCGCTTTGGCATCCGGATGCACATTATTTTGAACTGGAAGATCAGGGTGAAGTCATCGGTGGTTTCTACTTTGACCTGTATGCCCGTCAAGGTAAACGTGGTGGTGCATGGATGAGTGGTTTCCGCTCTCGCATGCGTACCCATGACGGCGTACAAAAGCCCATCTGTTATATGGTTGGCAACTTTACCCCACCGGTCGGCGACAAACCTGCCCTGCTAAGCCATGATGAAGTGATTACCCTGTTCCATGAGTTTGGTCATGGTCTGCATCATATGCTGACTGAAGTAGACAATATCTCTGTTGCTGGTACACATGGTGTGGCTTGGGATGCAGTGGAGTTACCAAGTCAGTTCATGGAATTCTGGGCCTGGGATCAGGACAGTCTAAATCTGCTCAGCGAGCATATAGAGACCAAGGAAGTCCTACCAGCAGATCTGCTGAAAGCGCTGCTAGATGCCCGTTTCTTCCAGTCAGGCATGCAAACCTTACGTCAATTCGAATTTGCCCTATTCGATCTGACCATTCACCGTGCCAATCCAGCGCTGAACGCTGAACAGGTTCAGGCGACCTTGAATGAGATCCGAGACAAATATGCCGTGTTGCCAACGACACCGTATAACCGTTTCCAGCATAGCTTTAGCCATATCTTTGCAGGTGGCTATGCTGCCGGATATTATTCTTACAAATGGGCAGAAGTACTGGCCAGTGATGCCTTTGACCGTTTTGAAACAGAAGGTATTTTCAATACTGATACGGGTCATGCGTTCCGCAAGAACATTCTGGCAGTTGGTGGGAAAGACACTGCATTAGATGCTTTCGTAAACTTCCGGGGTCGTGAGCCAAAAATTGATGCCCTACTCCGTCATCAAGGTTGGACGAATACGGTAAAAAATGCTTAAACTAATGGTTTAAATTAATCAACAGGTGAGTATGATGACCATCAAGCGTCGTTTCATTGCAGGTGCTAAATGTCCAAAATGTCAGGCGATGGATCGGATTGTCATGCTGACCTCTGGCGAGAATGAATGGATTGAGTGTATTGAATGTGGCTATGAGGAAAACCGTCCAACCCACGTTGAGCAACCTGAAGTTCCTGCTGTACCTGATGAAGTGGGTGTGATTCAGTTTAAACCGCGTTAAGTATAGAAAAATAAATAAGGTTGAACATATGAGTGTAGAGCAAAGGCATAGTTCTAAACTTTTAATGGGGATTATTGGGGCTTTAGTTACTGTCGTGATTCTGGTATTTGCTTATCAGTGGTTTAGTGCATCTTCATCTCAGGAAATACCTGAACAGGAAACTGTAACAGTTACTCCTGCTCAAGAGCCTATTAAGACTGAGGCAACGGCTCAAGTAGCTCCAATTGAAACAGAAGCAAATCTTGCCAATCGATTGGTACAGGACGATCTCATTAAAGCTCCAGTACCTGAAAATCCTGCACTGGCCAAAGAGGAAATATCCCGTCTGGAAGATATCCAGTCACAGCTAGATGAGCAAAAAGCCATGCTAGATGCTCAGCACAAGGATGCCGATGAACTGATCAGACTGAAGGAAGAACAGCTCAAGCTACTGGAAGCCCAACTTGCAGAAGAATCATAATTTTTGATCAAATAGTTCGCTAGAATATTCCACAATCTTCTAGCGATGCTTTCTTATGCCCAGCGCAACCCCTTCTGATCTGATTAAAGCCATCCTTCTACTCACCTGCTCGGCTTTGCTGTTCTCTATGATGGGGGTGTGTATTCGTTATGCTTCACATACGGTTGATAACGCGACTGTCGTATTTTTCCGTAATGCGGTGAGTATGTTGTTATTCCTACCTTTGCTGCTCAGTAAAGGTATTGGTTTCTTTAAAACTGAAAAGTTATGGATGCATGTCTGGCGTTCTGTGGTGGGTTTAATGGCAATGTATGGTTTCTTCTATGCCATTGCCCATCTCAAGCTGTCTAATGCCATGGTGTTTACCTATTCCTCTCCAATTTTCATTCCCTTCATTGCCTGGCTATTTTTAAAAGAAAAGATCACCAAAGCGATGCTGCTTGCCGCTGCTATCGGATTTATTGGTGTCTTGTGTGTAACAAAGCCAGATTCGGGGCTGTTTAATCTCATGTCAGTGATTGGACTCAGTGCCAGCTTTTTAGCGGCTATGGCTTTTGTCACTGTACGTGCGCTGACAGATACTGAACCACCAGAACGGATCGTGTTCTATTTTTGCTTTATTGGCACACTGGTTTCAGTGATTCCGATGTTCTGGCACTGGCGCCCTTATCATCTGACTGAACTGGCTTATCTG
>NZ_DEZM01000208.1:0-10022 GCF_002364825.1 Acinetobacter sp. UBA3132
TTATGAAAGAGGTCTATTTTATTCTAATAAATAAAAAAGCGCCCTTTCGGACGCTTTTTTAAAATTTAGCTTTTAACTATTAAGCTTGAAGCTCTTTCGCTTTAGACATAGTCAATGCCAAATCTTCAATCATATCTTCCTGACCACCAACAGTGCCACGACGACCAAGCTCAAGCAGAATTTCACGAGCAGATACGCCATATTTTGCTTCAGCACGTTTAGCGAACAACAGGAATGAAGAGTAAACCCCTGCATAACCTAAAGTTGCAGCATCACGGTCAGCACGGATCTGATGAGTCATCATTGGAATGATCAGATCTTCTGCAACGTCTTGTACTTTGAACAGGTCAACGCCAGTTTCCATTTGCATACGATTGGCCACCGCAACAAACAGTTCAAGTGGAGTATTACCCGCACCAGCACCTAGACCAGCTGATGCCAAGTCAACACGTGTTGCACCTGCTTGAACAGCAGCAACCGTATTCGATACACCCATACCTAAGTTATGGTGACCGTGGAAACCTAGCTCGATGCTTGGATCCAAGTGTTGACGTAAGTGACCTACGCGGTCGATCACATCTTGAGGAAGCATGTAACCCGCAGAGTCAGTCACATAAATACAGTTTGCACCGTAAGACACCATCTTGTTTGCTTCTTCAAGCAATTTTTCAGGTGAAGCCATGTGAGCTAACATCAAGAAGCCCACTGTATCCATTTCTAATTTACGTGCAGCGGTGATGTGCTGTTCAGAACAGTCCGCTTCAGTACAATGCGTCGCCACACGAATGGTAGATACACCAATTTCATGTGCCATTTTCAAATGGTCAACCGTACCGATACCTGGTAAAAGTAATGCAGAAATTTTTGCATTCTTCATACGTGGCACAACAGCAGATAGGTATTCTTCGTCAGTTGCAGCAGCAAAACCGTAGTTCACTGATGAACCACCCAGGCCGTCACCATGCGTTACTTCAATTAAAGGTACGCCTGCATCATCAAGTGCGGTTGAAATGGCAATCATTTGCTCAACAGTGGTTTGATGGCGCTGTGGGTGCATACCATCACGCAAAGTCATATCATGAACAATAATCTTAGACATGTGGTTGCTCCTTAAGCTTCTTCTTTGTTGAATACGTGTTCAGCGAACATTTCTGCGGTACGTGCAGCTGCTGCTGTCATAATGTCTAAGTTACCTGCATATTTAGGTAAGAAGTCACCAAGACCTTCTACTTCCAGGAAGATAGAAACACGGTTACCGTCAAAAATAGGACCGTTTACTAATTTGTAACCTGGTACATATTTTTGAACCTCTTTAATCATTGCGTGTACTGATTCAGTGATCGCTGCTTGATCTGGTTCACCTTCAACTAAGCAGTGAACAGTGTCACGCATCATCAGTGGTGGCTCAGCCGGGTTAATGATGATGATCGCTTTACCTTGTTTCGCACCACCAACTTTCTCAATTGCGCCTGCAGTTGTACGCGTAAATTCATCAATGTTTTTACGTGTACCTGGACCAACAGATTTAGTCGATACAGTTGCAATGATTTCACCGTATTCAACAGGTTGAACGCGAGATACTGCAGCAACCATTGGAATTGTTGCCTGACCACCACAAGTTACCATGTTTACGTTTGGCACTTCGCCAGCTGCAAGCAATGCTTCAAGGTTTACAGGTGGTACGCAGAATGGACCAATCGCTGCAGGCGTTAAGTCAATCATGAGCACGCCAAGTTCATTTAACTTGCGGCTGTTTTCAGCATGAACGTAGGCAGACGTTGCATCGAATGCAATTTTGATGTCATCTTCAAGAACGTGAGGAAGAAGACCATCTACACCTTCAGCAGTAGTTTTTAAACCCATTTTCGCTGCACGCACAAGACCTTCAGAAGTTGGGTCAATACCCACCATCCATACTGGTTCTAACCATTCGCTGCGTTGTAACTTGTAAAGCAAATCCGTACCAATATTACCTGGACCGATCATTGCACATTTAATCTTTTTCATGAATGTACTCTCAATATTCGATTATTCAGCAGCGAATGCAGCGGTTACTGAACCGAAGCCTTCAATTTCAACCTTGAATTCATCACCTGGTTGCGCCACAACCATTGGACCTAAGGCACCCGTCAAGATGATGTCGCCTTTTAACAGCGGACGACCACGGCGTACCATTTCATCAGCCAGCCAAACAGCAGCATTGAGTGGGTTTGCAAGACATGCTTTACCCACGCCTTGAGAAACGACTTCCTCACCGCGCGTCATCACCATCTTGCAGTTCACAAGATCAAGTTTTTCTAACTTAACCGGCTGAGAACCCAAGACAAATGCAGCAGAAGATGCGTTATCCGCCACAGTATCAATCAGGCTGATTTTCCAGTTTTCGATACGGCTATCGACCACTTCAATTGCAGGCAGTGCATAATCAGTTGCGCTGATAATGTCTGCATACGTGTGTTTTTCTTTGGTTAAATCCTGGTTAATCACCAATGCGATTTCTGCTTCAACTTTCGGCTGAATCAGAAGGCCAGCTGGAATTGCTTCACCATCGCCATAGGCCATGTCGGCAAATAACATACCGAAATCCGGCTGATCTACACCCAGTTGCGCTTGAACGACTTTAGACGTCAAACCAATTTTACGACCCACCAGACGGCGACCTTCAGACAAAGCACGCTCGGTATTCACTTCCTGAACGGCATAGGCGATATCTACGTCAGCACTTTCACCGCCAAGTTCCGGGCGAATCGGTGCAATCGCAGTTTGTGATAATTCAGCGCTACGAAGTGCTTGTGCAACTGATTCAACAACAGCAGAATTCGACATCAATGTTTCCTTAAACTGCAAAAATGAGGTTTATGCTGGAATCCAGAACCGAGCCAAACCAAGAGCAAAAAACGTTCTGCAATTTGGAAAAGTGGCGGATACTGAAAAGAGCATAAAAATAAACAGTCTAAGAATCGGAAAATTAATGAATGAATGCCAATAGTTATTTTATTTTTCGCTATAGCTAATAGCTATAAATATTTCTTATGTTAATTCATATAAAACAATAATTTGATTAATTTTAATAGAAAAATACCGAGTGAAATTCTCAACAATTTTGGTCGTTCAAATTGATCAAGTTTGCAGCTTTAGACTAAAAGATTAGATTAAATGCGCGAATTTAATTCAATGACAGACATTTAAACTGTATAAATTGTCTGTCATTTGATAAAACCCAGCATACTGAATTAAATCGCTTCCTTCCATTGGACTTTAGCCAATAAAAACTCATGTAAGCTGCTGACATCATTCACAATCGACAGCGGATTAAAATTCGCTAAAGTCTCTGACGTATGCACACCATAACTTACGCCTACACTTGGCATGACAATATTCAGCGCCATTTCCAGGTCATAAGAGGTATCCCCCACCATAATCGCTTCATGGGCATGTACACCAGTTTCTGCCAGAATTTCCTCTAACATTAATGGGTGAGGCTTAGAACGAGTTTCACTGGCAGCACGAGTCGCATGAAATAATTCCAGACTATTGGTCTGCTTTAATACACGGTCCAACCCTTTACGGCTTTTACCTGTAGCGACAGCCAGTTTAATCCCTTGATCTTTTAATGCGTATAGCATCTCAGATACACCTTCAAACCAGGCATCCTCAACCGAGTTCGCTACATAATGTTCTGAATAAGCCTGCAAAATATCCGCATGCAATTCTGGCACAGCTGGGAATAATCGTTGCGCGACTTCCGGCAGACCTAAACCGATAATGCTTTTGGCATCAGCATCGGTCAGCGGTTGATTAAATTGCTGCGCGGCAAACTGCAGGCTAGCCACAATTTGAGCAACTGAATCAAACAAAGTGCCATCCCAATCAAAAATGACCAGTTTTACAGGTGAGTTCATAAAGATTTCCTAGATTTGATTCAGCTTTTAGAGTCCTCTCCTATCAGGAGAAGAGCAGCACTGCTGCACAAGGGAGAGACGTATTAAATTAATTAATCACCACAATTGACTTCAATAAGCAGCTACTTTTCGCATAGGTATTATCTACTTTTCAAGGATGAAAAGTAGCAAAAATCCTTTGTTACTCTGATGGCACTTCCCTATGCCACAGAGTAACGGCGACATCCATGTCGCCTGTCATCTATTTAGATGAGAAACCTAGCCTCTAAATCGTCATAAATAAAGAGACATAAGAAGTTTAACTTACTCATCATCTTCCGCAGGTGTGACTACCTTATCCGCCTTTTGCGCGCGAAGCTGTGCAACCAGACTCTGCATATCTTCAGGTAAAGGTGCCTCAATGGTTGGATAGCCTGGAATTTCCAGACGCATGGCATGCAGACATAAACGGCGTGGTTTTGGCCCACGATACTCCGTCTCATGACCATACTTTTCATCACCCACCAGCGGATGACCAATGCTTAAACCATGTACACGAATCTGATGGGTACGACCTGACAATGGCGATGCATAGACCAGCGTTGCATGCATAAAGCGTTCTGCTACATTCCACTGAGTTTTCGAATCCTTACCTTCTTTAGAAACACGGACACGACGTTCACCATTAGACAGCTCATAACGGTGTAAAGGTGCATCAATAAGTTGCTTATCCAGACTTACTTGCCCTTTCACGACAGCCGCATAAGTTTTTTTAATTTTATGTTCACGTAATAAATCTTGCAGGGTTTTAAGCACACTACGTTTTTTCGAGATCATCACCAGACCTGAAGTATCACGGTCAATACGATGAATCAGCTCCAAGTATTTTTTACCCGTTGCAGCGCGCAGACCTTCGATCAGGCCATAGGCCACACCGCTACCGCCATGTACCGCAATCCCGGAAGGCTTATTCACCACCATCAAGCCTTCATCTTCATAGATTACACGTGCCAACAGACCTTGAGCGACCTTGTCAGAAACCGGTGCAGCAGATTCATCTTTTTGTTCATAACGTATTGGTGCCACACGGATTTGGTCACCAATGGCCAGTTTAGTTTCTGCCTTAATTCGTTTTTTATTGACGCGAACCTGGCCTTCACGAATCAAACGATAGATGCGGCTTTTTGGTACACCTTTTAGACGGCTAAACAGGAAATTATCGATTCGCTGTCCATCTTGGTGCTCATCCACCTCAAACCACGTGACGTTTTGCCATTGTTGCGTAGAATTCATACAGTTACTATGACCTAAAAATTGATTGAAATTGATTAATAAATGACCACTTAGGCTATGCTTTACACAAGAAACATAAGCTTAGCCCATAGGCAGATGATTCAAGGTTTGATATAGTCAGCGCACGGAAACCATCGTTTGTGAGTAAAAGTTGGTGCATGACAGATTTATTTCTGTACATGATCATTCAATTAAACCCTCACATAATACGGGAAGGTCCCAAAAGAATTATGCCGACGCCGAAGGCTTATTATATCGGCAAAAAAGCAAACTGTTGCGTTTAATTGTACCTCAGGTACATAAATCAGTTTGTCTGAAAAAATATGTCGCCAACCTAGTTGGCTTTTAAACGTAAACTGATACACATCAGATTAGTCGCACCCTGAAGACGACTTCAGGCTACAGCGTTTGATGCATTGGATCTGCACAGTTTGTAAAGGTACGACGATAATTCCGTATCAAGACACTCTATCTATAAAGAAGGGATGATCTTCGAGCAATGTGACAGTGAAAGTTACTCACATCCAATGCACCGCTCGTCCGCCAGTGAAGCGTTCAGGTGACTTTAATCGTTTAAAGATTGAAGCCGTATTGCCATCATCAATACGTGAATCAAAACCAAAGCTGATCTATATTAAAATAGACGCTGGGAATAAAAGACTCAAACCACAATGAAATTCATTGCAGATTTGAGCCATTGATCCGTGATGTGTGATGTTCGCTACGTGTATAGCGATTTTTTGCTGTGTATCACTATAAGGTGTTACACCCATGAAACGTATGTTGATTAATGCAACACATGCCGAAGAGATTCGCGTTGCACTTGTCACTGGTCAGCGTCTTTACGATTTCGATTTAGAGAATCGTACCCGTGAACAAAAGAAATCTAATATCTATAAAGGTCACGTGACTCGCGTAGAACCTTCTTTAGAAGCTGTATTTGTTGAATACGGTGCGGGTCGTCAAGGTTTCTTGTCGATGCGTGAAATTGCCAATACTTACTATAAAGCAGATCCTCGCCAAACTTCGAATATCCGCGAACTGATTACTGAAGGCACCGAGCTTTTGGTTCAGGTGGAAAAAGAAGAACGTGGCAATAAAGGTGCTGCCCTTTCTACTTTCATTTCTCTTGCTGGCCGTTATCTGGTATTGATGCCGAACAATCCGAAAGGTGGTGGTATCAGCCGTCAGATTTCAGGTTCAGTCCGTGAAGAGCTGAAAGAGATGCTGGCCTCTTTAAATGTACCGCGTGGTATGAGCGTGATTGTACGTACTGCAGGGATCGGCCGCTCTCAAGAAGAATTGCAACTTGATCTTCAGCACTTGCTTGACCTTTGGGCGCAAATCCAAAGCACTGCAAGCTCTGGTCCATCACCAATGCTGGTTCATCAAGAAGCTGGCGTGGTGACACGTGCGATCCGTGATTATTTACGTGACGACGTGGCAGAAATCCTGATTGACTCTGAACAAGCCTATAATGAAGCCTATAACTTCGTAAAAGCGGTCATGCCACGTCAGTTAGACAAGCTCAAAACCTATACTTTAAATGAGCCATTATTTGCGCACTTCGGTATCGAAAGCCAGATCCAAACGGCTTATGAGCGCGAAGTGAAACTTCCTTCAGGTGGCTCAATCGTGATTGACCAGACTGAAGCATTGGTGTCGATCGATATCAACTCGGCAAAATCGACTCGTGGTCAGGACGTTGAAGATACCGCGTTAAATACCAACCTTGAAGCTGCTGAAGAAATTGCACGCCAGTTACGTTTACGTGATATTGGCGGCTTAGTCGTGATCGACTTTATCGATATGACCAAAGACCGCAACCAGCGCATGGTTGAAGCAAAACTGCGTGAAGCAACCCAAAGTGACCGTGCACGTATCCAGTTTGGTCAATTGTCACGTTTTGGCCTGATGGAAATGAGCCGTCAACGCTTACGTCCTTCGCTTGAAGAAGCCACGGGCTATGTCTGCCCACGCTGTCATGGCACAGGTATGGTGCGTGACCTACGTTCTTTATCACTTTCAATCATGCGTAAAGTGGAAGAAATTGCTCTGCGTGAACGTCATGGTGAAGTTCAGGTTGAAGTACCGGTTGAAATCGCTGCATTCTTATTGAATGAAAAGCGTCACAGCCTGGTTTACCTGGAACAGACTTCAAGTACACGTGTGACTGTATTGCCGCACCCGCACTTGGAAACGCCGCATTACGAGATTTCTTATAATCCTGAAGGTTTTGCACCGACGAGCTATGAACGTACTGAAGCAACACGTTCAAGTGAAAAAGAACTGGGTTATGAGTCTTCTGAGTGGCATTTAGAAGAAGAACAAAATGCGCATGCAGCTGCACCAGCGCCTGTACAGCAACAAAACAATGGCAGAAACAATAAACGCCGTAATAATCAACATCAAAACCAGCAAAACCAGAATGCACAGCAAGCGCCGGTTGCCCAACAGGCCCCTGCTCAGGTTGCTGCAACTGCTGCCAGCCCATGTGCTTGGTTAGAAAACCTGTTTGTACAAAAACAGGCTGCCACTGTGGATCAATCTCGCACTGCCAATAATGCAGCTGCTGCGATTGAACAGCTGGTAAATAATGGCGCAGTCAGCCGTGGTCAATTCGGCCAGGTTACATCACCTGTTGCACAGCAGGCGCCGCAGCATGTCCCACAACCAGCTGCTACACCAACCAGCAATGCTTACCTTGCACCATCAACTGTGGCACACAAGCCAGAGCGTGATCAGGCTGAAAAGGCTGAACGTGAAGAAAAATCACAACGCAGCCATAAAAAACAGCGCAATAACAAGCACAAAGAGCAACGCGAACCGCAACAACATGACAATGCACCGCAACAAGTGCATGAAGAAGTGGTTCAGTTGTCTCGCCAGGAACAGCGTCAAGAACAACGTGAGCAAAAGCGCAAGAACCCGCGCCATCAGCAAGAGCACAACCAGGATGCTCAAGCTGAACCGCAAGCAGCTGTGCCACGTCGTGACCGTCGTAACCAGCAACGTCCAGAACGTCCTAATCGCCACCGCGATCAAAGCGTACTGAATGAGCAAACGGCTGCTCCGCAAGCACCTGCTCAAGTTGAAGCTCCAGCAGCTAATGAGCGTCAAGTACGCGTAGAGCTGATTGATGCACCGCGTCAGGACGTTACACCAACAGCTATGATGGTGAATGTCGATCAAGGCCAAAGTGAAATCGTAGCGCTGAACGGTACAGCACCTGTAGTGGCTACTCCGGCTGAAGAAACTGCACCTGAAAAGGCACCAGCCGTAGCAACGATGGCAGCAGAACTGGAAGAGAAAACTGAAGCGGTTGATCTGACTGAAGCCCCTGCTCCAGCAGCAGCGCTTGAACAGGTAACGCCGAAAGCTGAAAAGTCTCGTGCCAGCAATGACCCACGTCAACGTCGTCGTGACCGTCGTGCGGCACAAGGTCAGCAGGCTCAGGCCGCTCAGCTTCGTCCTTCACAAGTACCGACACTTGGTCAGTACACCGTAGGCAGCCTGATCCGTCATGTGTACGGTGAAGACTGTTCAGTACTGATTGAGCAGTTCGGCCTGATGGCGACCTTCAACCGTGCACTGGACAAGTTCACGCAGCAATACAATGAAACTGTTGTTGTAGCAGTGACTGCCGAGAAAAAACCGGTGACGCGTGATGTAGAGGTGAACAAGGCTCAGCCAGAACCAGAACCTGCTCCGGTACTGGATCTGACTCCACCAAAACCTGTGTCAGAAAAGCGTGTAGCTAATGATCCACGTGAGCGTCGTCGTCTGGCAAAACTTGCTGCAGAACAGGCACTTGTACAAGCAAAACAGGCAGCTCAACCGGAAGGAAAACCGACTAAACCCGCTGCTGAAGCTCAGGCTGTGGCAGCACAACAAGCCGAGACGATTGAAGTTCTAAGAACTGACGAGCCTGTTAAACCTTTAGTTGCTGATCAACCTGAGACTGCAGTAACAGCAGCTCAAACTGAGCCAGAAGCTACAGAACAGCCTGAAAATGCACCTGTTACAGCTAAAGCATCAACTGCTGCCGCTGAAGAGAAAGCATCAGCCGCTGAAAATACTGCTGAAGCAACTGAAGTTAAAGCAGAAACAGTGGAAACAGAAGCGGAAAAAGCAGAGAAATCTCCTGCCCGTCCACGTCGCCCACGTGGCCGTCCACCGAAAAAAGCCAATACTGCAACTGAGTCATAATTCGCCCAATTGCAGTAACTAAAAAAAACCTAGTCATTTCGGTGACTAGGTTTTTTTTGCTAGATTTTGTCAAATTAGGTTGATTACTCTTTAAATCAGCCATTAAAACTACAACGGACAGTTATTGCATATTCAGTGCACGTATCGGATACGTAAAAGAAATAGGATTACCATGAGCCAAACCACACAACATGATCTGATTGGTATTGCTGATGTCGCAGCCAAAATCCCCGCTTTCCTGAAAAAAGTGCCGAACTTGGTCAATGGACTTAGGCAGGCTTATTTACGTACCCCGAATACTGCTGCAGGTTTGGGTCTCGCTTTTGAAAAAGCGGTACAGCGCAACCCGGAAGGCATTGCCCTGCGTTTTGAAGACCAGAGCTTTAGCTATACAGAACTGAATGGCTGGGCCAACCAGATTGCACATTACTACCTGTCGCTAGGTGCGAAAAAAGGCGATGTCGTTGCCCTGATGGTCGAGAACCGCCCGGAAATGCTCGCCAGCGTGATTGGTCTGGCCAAGCTTGGCGTGACCATTGCCCTGCTGAATACTTCACAGGTCGGTAAAGTGCTGGCTCATAGCATTAATCTGGTTAAACCGATTGGCCTGATTGTGGGTGAAGAGTGTCGTCATGCAGT
>NZ_DEZM01000208.1:10163-11688 GCF_002364825.1 Acinetobacter sp. UBA3132
TAACGAGATCCGTGATGAACTGAATATCGCGGCGGACCGTTTCCACTGGTTTGCCGATCAGCCTACCCAGCAAAATCCTGGTCAGGCACCTGAAGGTTTTATCAATCTTGCTGAAGTCATTGATACTTTCCCGAAATTCAATCCATCAACAACACATAATGTGCAAGGTAAAGATGGTCTGTTCTACATCTATACTTCCGGCACTACTGGTCTGCCGAAAGCCGTAATCTTTACCAATAGCCGCTGGACCCTTGCTTATGGCACCTATGGCCATGTGCTTAACCTGGGTACAGAGGATGTGATGTACTGCACCCTGCCACTGTATCATGCGACGGGCATGGTGGTATGCTGGTGTGGTGTGATTGCCGGTGCAGGGACATTTGCAATCCGCCGTAAATTCTCGACCTCTTCATTCTGGAAAGATGTACAAAAATTTGATGCGTCTGCAATTGGGTATGTCGGGGAACTTTGCCGTTACCTGATGGATGCACCTTCTTCAGAGCTGGAAAAAGGTCACCGCGTCAAGAAAATGATCGGTAACGGTATGCGTCCAAATATCTGGGATAAGTTCAAAAACCGTTTCGGTATTGAAGAAGTACTTGAACTATATGCATCCAGTGAAGGCAATGTCGGTTTCAGCAATGTGTTCAATTTTGACAATACTGTCGGATTCTCCCCAACTCCCTACGCGATTGTTGAATTCGATAAAGACAAAAACGAGCCGGTACGTGATGCCAAAGGTCACTGTAAACGCGTCAAAAAAGGCACAACAGGCCTGTTGATTGGTAAAATTACCCGTCGTTCGCCATTTGATGGCTATACCGATCCGGAAAAGAATAAGTCTGTCATTATGAAAGATGTGTTCTGCAAAGGTGATGCCTATTTCAATACCGGCGACCTGGTCCGCGACATCGGTTTCCGTCATGCGCAGTTTGTCGACCGTTTGGGGGATACTTTCCGCTGGAAAGGTGAAAATGTATCGACGACCGAAGTGGAAAACATGCTGACCGAGTATGACAAGATTGTAGAGGCAGTGGTATATGGGGTGGAAATTCCAAACACCAATGGTCGTGCTGGTATGGCAGCCATTACACTGAAACCGGAAGCTGAACTGAACGATACCGATCTGAAAGAGATGTTGAGCTGTTTCAAGAAATGTCTGCCCGCTTATTCGGTTCCGGTATTCCTGCGTATACAGCAACAGGTCGAAACCACTGCTACTTTTAAATATCAGAAAAATAAATTGAAAGAGCAAGCATTTGATCCAAGCAAGACTGATGAGCGTTTACTGGTGTGCTTACCGGGAGCAGATGCTTATTGCGATGTAACGCCAGAAGTTTTTACCAACATCCAGGCCTATCAATATCGCTTCTAAGTGCTGAAGTTGCCTATTTTTTGTGTATATAAATTTAATTTGTTGCATTTATAATCAAACATGGGCAACTTTGTTATTTTTTACTTGCGCTGATTTCATATCTTGCTACAATACGCTCCATCAAATGATATGGGTCGTTAGCTCAGTTGG
>NZ_DEZM01000205.1:0-8152 GCF_002364825.1 Acinetobacter sp. UBA3132
ACCCGTGGTGTTGCCTACTGTCCACACTGTGATGGTCCACTGTTCAAAGGCAAACGTGTTGCGGTGATTGGTGGTGGTAACTCGGGTGTAGAAGCTGCGATCGACCTTGCTGGTATTGTTGAGCATGTCACCCTGGTGGAATTTGATACCAAACTACGTGCGGATCAGGTACTTCAGGACAAACTCAATAGCTTGCCGAACACCACGGTGATCAAGAATGCCCTTTCAACAGAAGTAGTGGGTGATGGTTCACAAGTAACTGCACTGAAATACAAAGACCGTGCGACCGATGAAGAACATACGGTTGAGCTTGCAGGGATCTTTGTTCAGATCGGTTTGTTACCGAATACGGATTTCCTGAAAGAAACCAAAGTTGAGTTAAGCAACCGCGGTGAGATTGTGATTAACGAGCGCAATGAAACCAACGTAAAAGGTGTATTTGCTGCGGGTGACTGCACCACAGTACCTTACAAGCAGATCATCATTGCCACAGGTGAAGGCGCGAAAGCATCACTGTCTGCATTTGATTACATCATCCGTTCGGGTCAATAATCATTTGAATTAAATGAAAACAGCCTGCTTTATGCAGGCTGTTTTCAATTCAGAAATTATATTAAATAGGCGATATGCTTGAATAGAGTCGTTGAGAATTTTTAAAGGGAATTCTGTTCATCATCAGATAATTTAAATAAATTAAAACTCTTTCTGGATAAAACATTGTCCACAATTGCTTACATGCTTAACCTCACTATGCACTATCAAATACAAACATTTCCTCACATAATATAAACACACAATTCAAAATTGATGTTTAAAAATAATAACCATAAAAACTAGTAAAATAAGGAGAAGAATATGCAGTATCAATATCATTGTGCATGCTGCAATAAAGCTGTTTCATCTACCGATACCTCATGTCCAGATTGTGGCTCACACAGCATCAGAAGTCCTTATAGTTTCTGGATGTTGTGCCTATTGGCCTGCTTAGCTGCAGCAGTCGTATTTAAAGTGGTTCATGTCTCTTCACAAGCCCAACAGGATGTACCCACCAAAGACACTATTTTCAATGCATTACAACTTGAATTAAAACAATCTTCTTAATTCAAATAGTGATGATTTTCATGGTTCATTTTCCTCAGGGGCCTGATATTCAGTATCAGGCCAAATCATTTTATAAACACTGATTCTTGCAAGACTAGGTATATATCTTAGAAATTCCGCAATGCTCTGCCCAGTTGATTTACAATAATACAAGTCTTGTAGAGGTTTTGAGTATGGTGCAGTTAATTCGCAAAGGTGGTTTAAGAGAACGTGCGAACCGCAGTCGCAGTTATCAAGGTTCAGAAAATACAGAAGCCACGTTAAAACCAAACCGTTATAGCTCTTCACAAAAAACAGATGAAAAAAAAGAGGAAACTACTGTTTCCCCTATTTTAGTTGACCAAGATCTCTCTCGTCAGGATTGATCTTCTTAATTCATTAAAACCAATGCGTCATACCAAAGCCAGATTGCAAAGATCAGGAACAGTATGCCCGAAATCAAATCTATATAGTTGCCTGCACGTTGGTACAGCACTTTGATTTTCGGCTGAGAGATGAGTAGCATCAGCAAAGCAAAAGTCAGGAAAGTTTGTAGTGGAATAATCACTGCCAGCTGTGATTTCAGATAATCTGAAGCTGATGAGCTGAGGGCCAATGAAAAAACACTGCTAAAATAAATCAGTGTTTTGGGATTAGACAGATTGGTCAATAAACCCAAAGTAAAATAATTTTTCGCTTCATTCATCATTATTTGATCATCGCTGGCTTCATGGCGCTGTTTAAATGCCTGTAATCCGCCTTTGAGCATCGCCCAGCCCATTCTTGCCAGAAATGCTCCACCCACAATCATGAGTACTTGCTGAATCCAGGGGAATTGATCAATCAGCACGGTAAAACCAGCTAGGGTCAGTACCACCCAAACCACAATCCCAGCCGAAATGCCGGCAATAATTTTTAAGGTATTGGAACGATTAGTAGATGCTGCACTTCGTGCAATCAGCAGGACGTCCGGTCCGGGGCTCAGTTGAGCAATAAAATGCAAACCACAAATGGTTAACAACAAAGACATATTTCTTCTATTAGCGATGACTAAAACCGCAGCATTATAACTTTTGTTTAAATTTTCGCAGTACTTTTATCTTAATTTACTCACATAAAAAAGCCGAATCATGGGATCCGGCTGCATAAATGTAAATCGAAATTATTTTGGATTCACATCTTTCATTTCAATCTTTTTCGCCTCTGGCGTCACTTCACGTGCTTCACCATCAATAATGGTTGAATCGCCACGACCACCTTGCTGATTTTGCATTTCCTGCATCTGACGCATCATTTCTGCAAATGGATTTTGACCTTGAGCGCCGCCCATATCGCCCATCATGCCACCCATCATTTTTTCCATCATGGCTTGCTGGCGTTTCATCATGACTTTCATCATCGCTGCTTTAAATGCCTGCTGTACAGCCGGGATCAGCATTAATACCGCCAGCACGTCTGTAATCAGACCTGGAATCAGCAGGAAAAACCCAGCCAGAATTTTCGGCAGATTATTGGTCATGGCCGGATCGGCACTCATCTGGCCCATTTGCATTTGTTGCATCTGCGGCATGAGTCCGGTGGCATATTTGCGAATCAGGTTCATACCGATAAAGAATGCGGCCACAAACCAGAAAAAGACATACCACATGCTCCCGACGAGGTCGCCCACGCCAATCCACACAAATACTTCCAGGATTACGCCAGCAATGATAATAAGAAATAATTTCATGAAAATTAATCTAATCTCTATTCAATAATTAAGGATGTAATCAACTGCTTCATCAGGATCAAGCTTTTTTGATACGCTTATGTAACAATATGGGCATTATTTTATTTTTAAAGTGCAGGCATGTCATTAATTATTGGGATTGACCCAGGTTCACGTCTTACAGGGTATGGCATTATTCAAAAAGAAGGTTCCAAACTGTCTTTTGTGGATGCAGGAACCATCAGAACGGAAACTGCGGAAATGCCTGAGCGATTAAAGCGAATTTTTGCCGGGGTTGAACGTATTGTTAAATTCTATGGTCCGACAGAAGCGGCCGTAGAACAGGTCTTTATGGCACAAAACCCGGACTCTGCCCTGAAACTCGGCCAGGCCCGTGGTGCAGCCATTGCAGCATTGGTTAATCTGGATCTGCAAGTCGCTGAATATACGGCACGTCAGATCAAGCAGTCTGTCGTTGGCTACGGCGCGGCAGAAAAAGAGCAGGTACAGATGATGGTCATGAAAATTTTAAACCTCAGCATCAAACCCCAACAGGATGCAGCGGATGCCTTGGCTGCGGCAATCTGTCATGCCCATGCTTCGGGTAGCATGAGCAAGATGGCTGTGTTAAATGCGCTTGGAGGTATGGCACGTGGGCGTAGCCGTGTCAGCAGACGTCGTTAATCATTATATGAATATTTGATCTGAAAATTTTCAAACTGATATTCAGCAGGATTTAATTCAAGTTGTTGAATATCAGCCAAATCTGCATAAATTAGTCCCTTTTGACTACGTATAATCATCTCTTGAATTTTTCTCTCATCTCCAACCACTACAGCCTCTACCGGTGCAGTTGGCAGATTTTGTACATAGCCTTTTAATTCCAGTTCTACTGCCTGAACTGCAAACCAATTTCGATAGCCTACTTTCTGCACTGTTCCTGAAATAATCAGTTTCGCGGCCTGTATCATGACTTCCTTAAAGATTAACCACTTTATAAATGGCCTGTTTCATATCTTGTGCCTGCAAACCACGCTGACCATATTTTGCCAACTCATCTCCGGCCAAGGCATGTAAAGTCACGATTTCATGCAGATGAATATTCTCATGGAACTGGGCTTTCAGACTGGCAATCATGCCAGCCAGTACATCGCCCATCCCTCCAGTGCCCATACCCGGATTACCCGCAGTACAGATATACAGCTGATCTTCCAGAATCAGACTGCCCGAGCCTTTCAAGACCCACTGTCCTTTGAATTTCTGCTGTAAGGTATGAATGGCAGCGATTCGGTCAGCTTCGATATCTTGAGTTTTATATCCTAATAAGGTTGCTGCTTCGCCCGGATGAGGGGTGCAATAAGTTCGTGGATTTAATTGTTCTGGGCGCTTTGCCAGGAACCACAGCGCATCTGCATCTAGTACGATCTCCAGCTGAGATTGCTGAATGGCACTAAACCAGAACTGATACTGCTGTTCAGCCCAGAGATCACGTCCCAAGCCCATACCAAAACAAACGGCATCTACTTGCTGTAACAGATTATCACGCTGATCTTCATCTAGGGCATTCATATCTTTGAGCATGATATTTGGTGCCCGTGAAAGGATTGCCGTATGATGTTTAGCATCACAAATAACAGTCACTTTACCCGCTCCTGCTGCAAATGCAGCTTCAGCTGACATGATTACCGCCCCGCCCATATCAGCATGACCGCCAATCACCAGTACATGTCCATAACTGCCCTTATGTCCAAAGGCCTGACGTTTGGGTAAATGGATGTGAGTACCAGATAATTGAGCAACAGGTTTCAATTCAGCATCGATTGGAATTGCAGATATACATTCTACCTGCCCAGCATAGGCTTTCCCCTGCCCGGTAAACAAACCTGTTTTAAGCCCCAGTGCCGTGTAAGTATAATCAGCCTGAATAGCGACTGGCAAAGGTTGCCCAGTATTAGCATGGAGACCACTTGGAATGTCGATTGCGATTTTTAAGCCCTTTTGAGCATTAATACTTAGAATCATCTGTTGCCATGTGTCATTCAGATCACGGTTAAGACCTATCCCAAATAACGCATCAATATAGGCATCATATTCAGTCTGAAAATCAAAATGCGGATAGACTTTTATGCATGCATCAAGTGCTTCCTGACTCGCCGAAGCCAGATCCTGTGAACCACCCTTTTCTGCTGCATAAATCTCTATCTCAAAACCAGCCTGCTGTAGGTACTTCCCGACCAGATATCCATCTCCGGCATTATTACCCTGCCCACAACAGACCGCGACCTTTTGAACATTCTCTTCAACAAATAAAGGAATCAGGCACTGCACAATGCTCCAGGCGACTTGCTGCATCAGACCATAAGAACTGTTTTTTTTAGCAAACCAGCGCTGCTCCAAGGCTTGAATACTTTGGCTATGATAAACGGGGCTATGGTAAACTTGTTGCTGCATTTTTTATTCCCTGTTCCCGGTTTATGATTACACCCGATTCTCCCGCGCAAATTCAGGTTTTTCAAGAGGATCCAGAAGCCCTCAAAGCATGGATCAAAGTACAAGCGCTGGAATTGGGTTTTTCTGATTGTGTCATTGCCCGGCCGGATGCTCAAGCAGAATTGCCACGTCTGCAGGAATATCTGGAGCGTGGTTATCATGGCGATATGAAATTTCTGGAAGAAAATCTGGACAAACGTGCTAATCCAACACTATTAATTCCAAATACTCGCTCTGTGATCTGTGTGCGTATGGATTATCTAGTCGAATCACCTGAACCGAGAATGGTTCCCGATGCACCAAATTCTGCAATTATTGCCCGCTATGCCCGTGGTCGTGATTATCACAAGACCATGCGTGGTCGGCTAAAAATGCTGTCAGCTAAAATCAAAGAAAAAGTCGGAGAATTTGAATCACGTCCTTTTGCCGATTCAGCACCCGTTTTTGAAAAGTCTCTGGCTGAAAATGCCGGTATGGGCTGGACTGGTAAACATACGCTGCTGATTCATAAAAAATCCGGTTCCTTCTTTGTACTCGGCGAACTGTTTACTTCACTGGAACTGCCATTTGATGAACCGACGACCAAACACTGTGGTTCTTGTACGGCCTGTATCGATATCTGCCCGACACAGGCGATTGTTGAGCCGTATATGCTGGATGCACGGCGCTGTATTGCCTATCTTACCATTGAGTATAAAGGCATTATTCCTGAAGATCTTCGTCGTGGCATTGGTAATCGGGTATTTGGTTGTGATGACTGTCAGTTGATTTGTCCTTGGAACAGCTTTGCCAAGACGACGACCATTGCAGACTTTCATCCACGGAATGGACTGGATCAGGCCAGCCTGCTGGATTTATGGCAATGGGATGAGCCCACCTTTTTAGCTTCAACAGAAGGTAGTCCGCTACGGCGTACCGGTTATCAAAGCTTTATGCGCAATATTGCTATTGGTTTAGGCAATGCGCCATTTAATCCAGCGATTATTCAGGCCTTGCAAAACTCTCGCGCTCAACATGATGAAGTTGTACAGGTACATATCGATTGGTCGATTCAGGAACAACTTTCTAAATCCAGATAATTGTCTATTTTTACCTGGTGTCACAGATTCCCTTAAAAGCCTTACACACCTTATTTTCAGACTGTGGCATAAATTTAAATAGTCTCAGAAATGAAATGGAGGGACGATGATGTCATCAAAAAATCCAAATCAAGAGTTACTGGAACAGCTGCAAAATGAACACCAGAATCAAATTCAGCAACAGCAGCAACCTCAGCAGCATGGGCCAGTCAATTCGCCTAAGAACAATCAGCACGAGCAGGATGAACGGGTTTTAAATAAACAGCATCGAGCAGATCTGCAAAATCAGAATATTCATGGCAATCACCGTGAATAGGAATAAATCGATTCTGAAGTTAATAAAGCCCGCCTTAGGTGGGCTTTATGATATGAGTTTAAAATTTATTTATTTTCGCTTTATAAACCTTTTTAATTAAAGATTTTCTATTTATCAGGTCAGATTCAACTCCAATCACGTAAATAGATTATTTTTGATCGAAGTTAGAAGTGTCAGCAAAATTGTGTGCCGTAATCAGGATGCCATATTTCGCATTGAGGTAATCCCCTATCCGAATGACATCACTGCCATTGGCATGTTCTACTGTAAGTGTCTGAGTAATGGCATCATAATGCAGTGACTCGAAACTTTCCTGATGTAGACTAAGCCAATGTAAGGTATCTGCGAGATTTTCATCAACAATATAAGTTTCAGCCTGAAAGTCTTTAGTCATTATGCCCCCATTGACGTTTTAACAATGCCATATTTTAACGGAATATTCTTAATTTCAGGCATAAAAAAGTGAGCAAATGCTCACTTTTCTGGGGGGTAGGTATTAATCTTTACTGATACCACACTTGCGACATTCTCGCTGTGTGCCAATTTCTTCCATGTGTTGATATTCATAAATGTGCAAGCAAAATATTTTTTTCAAAAGCTGAAGCATTGTTAAAACTCCTGTTTCACCATTATATAAATACGCTTCTGTCGTTCACTCTTCCTGAGTGTCTATTGTTGTTTTGATTAAAAAACCACCATTTACTTATAAACATAATTTTTCAAAATGTAAAATCAATTTCATACTTTTTTTAACTTTCCGATAAAGTTAAATTTCAATTGATTCATACTTTTAATCATCTGATGTGATGTATATCGCAATTTCGCCATCTTTGGAAATGATATCTTTAAAAAAAGCGAACCAAAGTCCGCTTTTCAATGAAATTTAGAAGAAACCGGCTGGCTTGGTTAAATAACTGACCAGTAGATTTTTGGTTTACTGAAATGATCCAGCATCATTTTGTGGTTCTCTCGGTCAATACCTGATTTTTATAACCGCCGAAAGCTGCATGCGCCGGATAGATATGATAACAGTTGCTTCATACAAGACCTACCTCGATGGTAGACCAGCCCGGTAAGCGGTAATCAGAAAAGTCTTAACGAATTTTTTACATAATCATCTAGTTATAGGCTACCTATTTCAATTACGGATTATTAAAAGTCAATTACACCGGAAATTTAATCTAGTTTGTTTAAATTTAATAAAATAAAAAATCTACATTTTTCTAGCTTTCCTGTTAATAGGCTTATAGCTTACTTAAATGATGAGACATATATGCGAGGTATAGGGTCTTGTCATTGAAATCAGGCATTTCAAAAACCCAGAATACATAATTCTTAGATCTAAACTTAAATTTTATATTTACAGCAGATCTCTTTCATAAATCAAAAAACGATCTTCTTTTTGGTTAATATTTGCACTCCGGATTTCTTGGCATTCGTGCATAATCTGCGGATGAAATACATCGATTCAAACAAGCT
>NZ_DEZM01000204.1:0-6172 GCF_002364825.1 Acinetobacter sp. UBA3132
TGAGTTCCTGAAAGCGTAAAGCTCGACAATCGATGTATTCAATATAGCCCCCTTCCTCATTTTCTTCCTGATCATTGATCTTTACCTGATAGCTAAAACTCCCTACATAGCCTGCCCCAAGACCAAATTTAAAATCACCTCGACTTTGTCCTTGAATTGAAATCTGAATTCCATCTTTATTTTCACAGTGCCATTCGAATTCACGTGGTAAATACATTTTCTGGCCATTTGGTGTGATCACACTTGGATAGACCCGATGCACTTTAAAAATTACCTTTTCATCCAGCATTTGGGTCTGCTGGCTTTCCAAATCTTTATAGTAAATGCGTGACTGAATAATCTTATTAAAGCTATCTCGTACCTGAACCAGGATAATCTGCCGGTTTTGACTCAGATTAATCATCTGATAAGTCAAGAAAGCAAATGGCAAATAGGGAAACTTGAAACTACGAGCATATTCAAAGCTGCCCAGACTTTCGATTTGGTATTGTTGATCTTTATACTGAATGACACCTTCACACCAGCATGGAATCGACCAATAATCAGCCAAAGAAAATCGAAGCTGGGTAAAGTGGGTAATCAACTCGATAGCTCTAATTTTCAAATCAACACTGAGCTCGTCATCCTGGCGGGTGAAATGAAATTCCGGAAATATACTGCTCAATTGCTCACGTGTATGAAAATTAAAGTTACAGCTTTCAAAACGACACTCATTTTGGATGGAATAATGATTCAACTGACCGACCATGTGCGGACTGGTACTACAGATTACCGTTGCTGTATCCAAGGCATCCGTATGAATGGCATCGGGATTACATAGCATCGGCACATTCGGCTGACCGATCATGCTAAAAAAATTGAAATAATGCAGTGGCGCAGGCAGATTGGGAATAACAAAACGATGGTGAATATATTTATATTTTTTATTTGGACCATGACAGGCCAGATCGGCCTGGGCAGCAGGAGTCTGATTCAGCTGTTTCGAACGATCCAATAAATCCTGAAGAAACGCCATATCAGACTCTCCTGCATACTAGCTCACTTGTCGTTTCGCCATAAAAGTCGTAACAAAACCAGACAAAGCATAAATTACAGAGATAACCAGAATCCCGACCGGAATGTTGTAAGTCATCGCTGCAAAGATAAATACGGCAATTGGCAAGACAAAAAATGGAACCCGCTTACGCTCTACCGTTTTAAAAGAATAGTATTTGATATTAGAGATCATCAGCAAACCGGTAATCACAATCGCAACGGCATTGATGATCTGAACCACTGAATCTTTAATATCGAAAATTTCCGGGAAATCTAAACCGACCCAGACCAGCGAAATAATCATTACGGCAGCAAGTGGACTCGCGACGCCAATGAAGTAGCGCTTATCAACCACACCGATCTGCACATTGAAACGTGCCAGACGGAAAGCCGCACAAGCGGTATAAACAAAACATGCCGCCAGACCGATCCGGCCCAACTCACTTAAGCCCCAGCTGTACATCAAGATAGCCGGTGCCACACCAAAGGCCAGCATATCCGATAGCGAATCAAACTGTTCACCGAACGGACTTTGCGCACCAATAGCACGTGCAACACGTCCATCCAGGCCATCCAGTAATGCTGCAATAAAAATCGCATAAATGGCTTGCTGAAAATTGCCATTCATACTGGCAATAATTGAGTAAAAACCTGCTAACAACGCTGCGGTTGTAATCAGGTTCGGCCATAGATAGATGCCTCGACGCTTAATTTTTTGCCCTTCCTGAGTATGCTCTTCTTCTTCCACCTCAAAGGTGATGCCATCAAAAGGCGCTTCGGTGGAAGAGTCACGTTCCGGTTTGCTTATATTTGTCATTCTTGTCGATCCTAGCTATGACCTGATCTTTAAAAAATTATTCGCCTACTAACCAGCGAACTGCGGCGTGACCACCAGTTTCCTGCATACGTAAATGCGGGAATAACCATTGAAGTGCTTCATCAGCATCTTCAGAGAACTTCCAAGGTGGGTTAATCACCAACAGACCACAACCATTTAAACCAACAGGAGTGTCGTCTGGCCATACACATATTTCACAGATCAGCTGACGGCGAATACCAGTCTTGAACATTTTTTTCTCGAAACGCTCAATCATGGCACGGTCTTTAATTGGATACCAAACAGCAAATACGCCTGTCGGCCATTTTTTATAAGCTGCTGCAATCAACTCGACTAACTGAGGGAAATCTTTACGTTCCAGCTCATACGGCGGGTCGATCATTACCAGACCGCGTTTTTCTTTCGGTGGAATGACTGCGAGCAAACCTTCATAAGCATCACGCTCATGCAGACCAGCACGCTTGTCAAAAATATTCTGATCAAGCTGCTGGAAGACATCACGCTGCATTTCAAAAATGGTGGCTTTGTCGATTTCACGCATGCCTTCAAGGGCAAACCACGGGGAACCCGGATACGCGCCTTTACCAAAACTTTCACGCATTTTTTCAACAATTTTTAAATATTGCTGTATGCCTTCAGGGGCATTGCGCTTAATCGAATCATCCAGTTTAATCAGGCGATGAATACCGTTTAAGAACTCACCAGACTTCTGCGCTTCTGAAGTCGACAAGTCATATTTACCTGCGCCGCCATGCGTATCAATATAACGATATGGCTTGTCTTTATTATTAAGGCGAGACAAAATCTGAAGCAATAACACGTGCTTCATGACATCGGCAAAGTTGCCTGCATGGAAGTGGTGACGATAATTCATGTTTCAATTATTCCTAAGATCAATAGCTATTTTAACATGAAAAACTGATTCGTTCAGAAACGATTATTGCTCTAAAATAGCAAACCTTTTTTACCACACGCTCGAGAATTGAAAAATGGAAGCAGTTGTCATCCCAGGGGATTGGAATGTTGATCAAATCTTAGATTATTTAGATCAACATGGCTTTAGTGTTATTGACGGTGCTTATTCAATTGAATATCAACATGCGGTCAGTCAAGAATGCCTAAGTCACTTAAACGAATTTCGTGATGCCGCGATTCAAAATGGCGTAGTAAGCAACATCCGCAGTGATCATATTCTTTGGTTACAACCTGAATTTCAAATCTCTCACCAACATACCGAAACCCTGCAACAATTTTCTCAAGTTTTAAACCGCGCATTTTATTTGGGTATTAAAGATGTCGAAGCACATTTTGCCTGCTATAACGCAGGTGAATTCTATGCTCTTCACCGCGACAACCCGCAAGGTAAGAATGGCCGCATGATTTCCTCGGTATATTATCTGCATGAAGAATGGCAAGATGACTGGGGGGGTGAACTACATTTACAAGATAAAAATGGACAGTGGCATACGATTTCACCTAAGCCCAACCGTTTAGCATTCTTCCAAAGTGATTTATTACACGAAGTATTAGTAGCCAAACATCAACGTTTATCCATTACCGCGTGGTTACGCTCAGATACCTCTTTAATCTAGCCTTTAAAAGCAGACAATCATCCTCATATACCAATCATTAAGACACGAGGACTGCGTTCATGCGACCAACCACCAAAGAGATCATTGCACGCATTGGTGAAACAGATCAGCTATTTTTAAATGGCAATACCCCTGAGCTGGCGCTTGAACGGGCTGACCTTCGCCTGCAACTGGTAGCGATCAGCCAGTTACGTCAGGAACAGGTGCATTTTCTGCAAGAAGCGATTGTTCTGCTGGAACAAGGTCGAATCGAGTTTGAAGAAATGCCACTCGATCTTTATATCAATCTGTCATTGCATTTGGCTAAAGCCTACATGATCTATTTTGAACTGACTAAAGAAAATCGCTATGCACTGATTACCCAGCAGATTTTAAAACCGATGACCCGTTATGAGCATGCGGATATCTATTTCTTCCTGGCATATGCCTCAGCAAGCAAAAAAGAACCGGCTATGACCCGTCACTGGTTAAATAAATACAGTAAATTGAACAATTTTGATCTGGAACTGGTAGATCAACATCCAGCATTTGCAGAATACCGTCAACAGGACTGGTTTATTCAAATTCTACGCAGCCGGATGCATTAAAACTGTGAAATTATTCTTATAAAAAATGCCTCATGAATGAGGCATTTTTTATAACTAGTTTTATTTTCTTAAGCCAGTCGACGGCGATCGGCATCTAAGTGTAACTGTTGATTCAGTTCATCAACCCAAATTGCCCAGTCATCGTCTTGTACCAAATGACTAATTAACAATGAACGCTGTGCTTTATTCCAGAAATGCGCATCATGCAATGAGATTTCCTTAGGTAACTGATGAGTACGTACATATAGCTCAATGGCAGCAGGACTATTCGGCAAACCAAGTTGCGAAAATAATAGGGGTAAGGATGGTTGCATTGTTCCGAGCATCTCGCCCTCCTTATATCAGTTAACTTGTAATTCTTTATATAACTAACTTATAAGATAAGACAAAAAAAACCTAGTCCTGTGACTAGGTTTGTTTGTATCTTTTTGTATAAAAGTGGATTAAGCGCTTTGCTTGTCACTCTCTACATGCAGTAATTGATTGAGCTTATCAATAATTACAATCCATTCATCATCTTGATGCCAATGTTCACGAAGAAACGCACTCTGCCCTTCACTCCAAAATTCCGCATCAGGCAGAATAACTTCAGATGGAAGCTGATGGGTGCTGGTAAATTCATCAATCGACCTTTCATCTGCTGGAAGGCCAAGTTGCTCAAATAATAATTCTAAAGTAGGCTGCTGTTCCAATACCATTTGATTGCTCCGTAATAGAAATAAAAAATAATTTGCTGCTAGTTTTTTAACGTTCAAGGATGTGAGGAGGTCGGCAGATCACAAGTACCTGAACCCTCTGCTTCTATATGCAATTGTTCATTCAGTACATCGACAAAAATGGCCCAATCATCATCTTGCTTCCAATGCCCAATTAGAAAGTCATGTTGGTTCTTGGTCCAAAAAGGTGCTTTATGTAATGGCACATCCATCCCGATCTGATGGGTTCTGATAAATTCATCGATTGCTTCGGGGCTTGAATCCAAGCCGAGCTGCTCAAAAAAAACTTCCATGGTAGGTCGCTGCTCTAACATCTCAGTACCTCCTCTTTTATTGATGATTCTGCTTACAAATTAAACGACTTATATAGAAAGTTCAGTTGTCGCTCTTTGACAGGATGTTATTTTTTGTTCTTAGGATATTCTGAAATAAAAAAGCACTCCATTTGGAGTGCTTTTATATTTAATCTTAAAAGATTAAATTAGTTAAGCATGTCAGCCACTGCTGCGCGCTCTTCTTCAAGTTCGTTCAATGTAACATTGATACGTTCACGGCTGAATTCGTCGATTTCAAGACCTTGAACGATTTTGTATTCACCGTTTTCAGTCGTTACAGGGAAACCGAACATTACGCCTTCAGGGATACCATAAGAACCGTCAGAAGGAATACCCATCGTTACCCATTTGCCGTTAGTGCCAAGAGCCCAATCGCGCATATGATCGATTGCAGCGTTTGCAGCAGAAGCAGCAGAAGACAGACCACGTGCTTCAATGATCGCAGCACCACGTTTACCAACTGTTGGAAGGAATACGTCTTTGTTCCATGCAGCATCGTTGATTTTGTCTTTCAAGCTTTCGCCGTTTACGTTTGCAAAACGGTAGTCAGCATACATCGTTGGAGAGTGGTTACCCCAAACAGTCATGTTTTCGATGTCAGAAACTGCAACACCCGCTTTTTGCGCAAGTTGAGTCAACGCACGGTTGTGGTCAAGACGTAACATTGCTGTGAAGTTTTTCGCTGGAAGATCTGGCGCAGATTTCATTGCGATGTAAGCATTTGTATTCGCAGGGTTACCCACAACAAGCACTTTAACGTCACGGCTAGCAACTTCGTTCAGTGCTTGACCTTGACCGATAAAGATTTCGCCGTTTACCTTAAGAAGGTCAGCACGTTCCATACCAGGACCACGTGGACGAGAACCTACTAACAATGCATAGTCAGCATCTTTGAATGCAACTTTAGGATCATCAGTACCGACCATGCCTGCCAATAATGGGAAAGCACAGTCGTCAAGTTCCATCATCACGCCTTTAAGCGCTTGTTGAGCTTTCTCAACAGGAATTTCTAATAATTGAAGAATAACTGGTTGGTCTTTACCCAACATTTCACCGCTAGCGATACGGA
>NZ_DEZM01000202.1:0-8868 GCF_002364825.1 Acinetobacter sp. UBA3132
TAAATAACATAGAAAAAAGAATAAATTTCATGCTGTTTAGACCTAAGTTTAGGTCTGAAAAATAGTGATCAGTGCAATAATGTTTTCGCTTCATCCTGCGATAAAATCTGTTTTATATCTATAAAAAAGAGATCATTGAAATCAATTAATAAAATCCGTTTTTTTCTGAAAATTGAATAAAAATGCAGACCTGATTATAAATACAGTTTAAACTTTAAAATCGTGTGAAAAAAAACAATGAAACGCTCGTTGAAATAAAGTAAATAAACTTTCATGGCTTAGCGATTGTGATTACAATTGACGACTTAAATTACACATCCTGTTTATATTTTAGAATTGAAGAATTAGACCGTGACCGATGCTCAGCAAAAACAGCCTAAACATGTCATGATGATGGCCGCAGGTACCGGTGGACATGTATTTCCAGCGTTAGCCGTTGCAAAAGAATTAGAACAGCAGGGGATCAAAGTGTCCTGGTTGGCAACTCCGGCAGGCATGGAAAACCGACTTTTAAAAAACCATAATATTCCAATTTATCAGATTGATATTCAAGGCGTGCGCGGCAATGGCGTCGTGCGTAAATTGGCGGCACCGTTTAAAATTCTAAAAGCCACTCTTAGCGCCATGAAGTATATGAAACAGCTGAAGGTGGATGCTGTCGCCGGTTTTGGTGGCTATGTCGCCGGTCCAGGTGGTCTAGCAGCGCGAATGCTGGGCATTCCCGTGATTATTCATGAGCAAAATGCTGTAGCCGGTTTTACCAATACCCAGTTGTCCCGTATTGCCAAAAAAGTCTGTCAGGCATTTCCGAATACTTTTCCGGCCCAGGATAAAATTGTCACTACAGGCAATCCGGTACGTAAAGAAATTACTGAAATTTTCAATCCGTCCTGGCGTTATCAGGAACGGGAGAAAGCTGGCCAGCCACTGCGTATTTTAATTGTCGGTGGTTCACTGGGCGCTCAGGCACTCAATGAACGTGTGCCCGAAGCCTTAAAACAGCTGAATGTCCCATTGAATGTTTATCATCAGTGTGGTCAAAATCATGCAGATACGACGCGTGCCCGTTATGCTGATGCACCTGCAACTTTAAATATTGAAGTACAGCCATTTATTGAAGATATGGCACAGGCCTATAGCGATGCGGACTTAATTATCTGCCGTGCCGGTGCGTTGACCGTCACTGAAATTGCCACAGCAGGCGTGGCCGCAATCTTTGTGCCATTACCAAGTGCGGTAGATGATCACCAGACCGCCAATGCCCGATTCCTGGCGAATCTTGGCGCAGCAAAAATCTGCCCGCAAGCCACAATGACCCCAGACAGTTTAAAAGCGCTGCTGGAACCGATGCTGAATCGCCAGCTTCTTATGGAAATGGCTGTAAAAGCACGCCAGCAGGCTCAACCAGATGCAACCCAACACGTGGTTCGTTTAATTCAAGAATTGTAAACCGAGTAAATTATGTCTCCATCAACTCCAGCTGACCAAGCGAAAAAATTAATCAAAGTGCCAGAAATGCGCCGTATCAAACACATTCATTTTGTGGGGATCGGCGGTGCTGGCATGTGTGGTATTGCTGAAGTATTAAAAAACCAGGGTTATAAAGTCTCTGGTTCAGATATTAAAGCGTCCAAAACCACGGCTCAGCTGGAAGAAAACGGAATTAAGGTGTACATCGGTCATGCCGCTGAAAATATTCAGGGTGCCAATGTCATTGTGGTTTCAACCGCCATTGATAAAGAAAATCCGGAAATTAAGACTGCGATTGAAAAGCGTATTCCAGTGGTTCGCCGTGCTGAAATGCTGGGTGAATTGATGCGCTACCGTCACGGTATTGCTGTAGCAGGTACTCACGGTAAAACGACAACCACAAGTCTGGTGACTTGTATGTTGGCCGAAGAAAATCTTGATCCAACCTATGTGATCGGTGGTTTGCTGAACCGTACGGGTGTGAATGCTGCATTGGGTGCCAGTCGTTATATCGTGGCAGAAGCAGACGAATCAGATGCCTCTTTCCTGCATCTGCAGCCAATGGCGACCATTGTCACTAATATTGATGCTGATCATATGGATACTTATGGCGGCAGCTTTGATGTGCTGAAAGATACTTTTGTTCAGTTCCTGCAAAAACTTCCGTTCTACGGCCTAGCCGTGGTATGTGGTGATGATGCCAATATACGCGAAATTATGCCGCGGATCGGTCGCCCACTCATTACCTATGGTTTCAATGAAGACAATGACATTCGTGCGGTTGATATTGAACAGGATGGCATGCAGTCGCACTTTACGGTATTGCGTAAAGATCGTGAGCCGCTGCGTGTTACGATCAATATGCCGGGTGCACACAATATTCTGAATTCACTGGCAGCAATTGGTATTGCGACTGATGAAGGCGTTTCGGATGCTGCGATTTGCCGTGCCCTGGAAAGCTTTAGCGGTGTTGGTCGTCGCTTCCAGGTACAAGGTCAGTTCGAGCTTGAAGGCGGTGATGTGAAGCTGGTGGATGACTATGGTCACCATCCTAAAGAAGTTGAAGCAACCATCAAGGCGGCACGTGCCAGCCATCCAGACCGTCGTCTGGTGATGATGTTCCAGCCGCACCGTTTTAGCCGTACCCGTGACTGTTTTGAAGATTTTGTCGATGTATTGTCCACGGTAGATCAGTTGTTATTACTAGAAGTTTATTCAGCAGGGGAGAAACCAATCGTTGGTGCAGATAGCCGTGCTCTGGCGCGCAGTATTCGTCTGCGTGGTGAGGTAGAGCCAATTCTGGTTGATCCGGTTGAAGGAAACCTCAGCAATGTCATGAAAAATGTGCTACAAGCAAATGACCTGCTGCTGACTCAGGGTGCCGGTAATGTAGGTGCAATTTCAATTGAACTTGCTCAGAATCATCTATATGTAAAGTAGTCGCCGTGTGTGGCTTAGATAGAATTGACCAGATTTAAAAGTTTAAGGATATAAACGTGTCAAATGCTTCAAAATTCGGAAAAGTTGCCGTATTGCTTGGTGGTAAATCTGCAGAGCGTGAGGTTTCGCTAGACAGTGGTACGGCAGTGCTTGAGGCATTGCTGCGTTCTGGGGTGAATGCAGAAGGCTTCGATCCTCAGGAGCGCAGCATCACGGAACTGACAGCTTATGATCGTGCTTTTATCGTACTGCATGGTCGTGGTGGTGAAGATGGGCAGATTCAAGGTGCACTGGAGTGGCTGAATATTCCTTATACCGGTACAGGCGTACAGGGTTCAGCGATTGGTATGGACAAGGTTAAAACCAAGCAGGTTTGGCAAGGTTCAGAACTGCCAACAGCACCTTACCGTATTGTGACCAAAGATTCGAATGCTGAAGAAATCGTTGCAGCACTGGGCTTGCCACTGATTATCAAGCCAGTGCATGAAGGCTCAAGCATTGGTATGAGCAAGGTTGAGAAAATTGAAGACTTTGCCACTGCCATTGCGAAAGCGACTGAACATGATGCCATTGTGATGGCGGAGAAATGGATTACCGGCCGTGAATTCACTATTGTCTTGTTAAATGGTCAGGCACTTCCGGTAATTCGTTTGCAACCACCAGAAGATGTGGCTTTCTACGACTATGAAGCCAAGTATAACCGTAATGATGTACAGTACGGCATTCCATGCGGTCTAAGCGAAACAGAAGAAAAAGAACTGCAAGCCTTGGCTTTACGGGCTTTCCAGGCAGTAGGTGCTAGCGGTTGGGGCCGTATTGATGCCATGCAGGATCAGGACGGTAAGTTCTGGCTACTTGAAGTGAACACGGTGCCAGGCATGACCAGTCATTCTTTGGTGCCAAAAGCGGCAGCAGCAGTAGGCTATAGTTTTGAAGCGCTATGTGTGGCGATTCTGGAACAAACTCTGAACAGTGTGGCTCACTAAGATATGGCTCAACTTCCTGCATCCATGCGCCGCAAACGTGCTGCGATTACATCAATTCACGACAAGCCGCCCACACGAAAAGAAAAAATGGCCAATCTAGGTGGTTGGTTACTGCTGTGTGTGGCGTTTGTAGTACTTGCAGCAGGAATACTGGGATTCTATCGTGTTATGACCGATGCCCAGGTAGCAGAGCTTGAGGTGATTGGTTCTCGTTCGGCGGCAGAAGAACGTCAGATCCTGCAACATGTATCGCCAATTATTACCGAAAATTATTTTACCTCGGATTTAAGATCAGTCCGTGATAAAACTCTAGAATTATCTTGGGTAGATCGTGTTGTGGTATCACGTGCCTGGCCGAATGCAATTCGGGTACGGGTGATGCCGCACCATGCAATTGCACGTTGGGGTACTGGACGTCTGCTCAGTGATAGCGGAAAAATTTTCACGGAAGTACTTCCTCGGAGTTATCCTGAGTTGCCGTTACTGCATGGTCCTGCCAGCCAGGCCAAAACCATGATGCGCCGCTATAACGAAATTAATCAGCTGTTCGCACCGCATGGCATTCGTTTAAAAGAATTATATTTAACGGAACGCATGACATGGTTTATGCAGTTTGATTCGGGATTACGCGTGATTGTGGATCAGGATCAAACCATGAGCAAGCTGCAACGTCTTAGCCATCTTTCCTATAGCGATTTGAAGCCAGTTTGGTCTAGAATTTCTTCAATTGATCTGCGCTATAGAAATGGGCTTGCGATTCAGTGGAAGAATGCAGTTCCACCAAAGATACAAAATGGTCATTTTATTGTAACGAATAATGACACCGGCGTTGAGAACGGCGTTACAGTAAAGCCATAATGTTCGGCTTTGAAAAATAGAGGCTTAGAGCCATAAATTAAACACAGGTAATGGTAGTAACGAATAATGAATGAAGCTGTTCCCTCAGTTGTTGCGATTGACATTGGGACGCACAAAGTTTCAGTTTTGATTGGTAAGGTACATGCGCCAGACAATATCCAGGTCATTGGGATGGCGACTGCTCGTAACCGAGGCATGAATAAAGGGAAAATTGTAAGTCTCGATAAAGTCATTACCGCAATAAAAAATGCCGTTCAAGAAGCGGAAGACATGGCGGAATGCCGTGTACATTCAGCCTGGATTTCAATTCCAAGTGCGGAGCTGAAAAGCTTTTATGCTTCAGGCCGCACTTCAGTTGACAATGCAGAACATACAATTACCACCAGTGAGGTGGTGCGCGCGCTTGAATTGGCCAAAGCCAGTCATCAGACCTCAGATCATTATCTGGTCAGCGCAGTTCCACTAGGTTTCGAGCTGGATGATGCACCGGAATGGGTATTGAATCCGATCCGTATGTCGGCGCACAGCATGACAGGGCATTATCATTTAATGATGTTGCCAATTAGTACCATGCAGAATATTGACCGTGCCCTGAAAGGTGCCAATATTGGTGTAGAGCGCATGGTGGTATCATGTCTGGCCACTGCTGAAGCCAGCTTGCTGAAAGATGAAAAAGAATATGGCGTATGTCTGGTCGACATCGGTGCCGGAACCACAAATCTTGCAGTTTACCTGGATGGTCGTCTGGCATTGACCCATACCATTCAGCGTGGTGGGGAACATGTAACACGTGATATCGCAGCGGTGTTACAGACTACCACTGAAGAAGCTGAACGTATTAAGCTGTTATATGGTTGTGTCGATCTGAAAGTGGTAAAACCGGACCACATGATCCAGTTTCAGGGTATTGATGGACCGCAGACCATTAGCCGGATTGAACTGACTGAGATTATTATTGCGCGTTATAGTGAAATTCTGGGCTTGGTGCGTGATGAACTGGAAAATAGTGGTGCAATGCAGGGGCTGTACCATGGTGTGGTATTAACGGGTGATGCCAGCCATATTGAAGGTATGGTCAGCTATGTACGCCGCACTTTAGGTATATCGGCGCATTTGGGTAATCCGCCAGCGCCAGTACATGCAGAGGAAGCACATCAGGCAGCGCTGCGCCGTTCGCAGTACGCTACGGCTGCAGGTCTGCTGATGTTCAGCCAGAGTGACGCGCAGGAAACTATCGTAGAATCGGAAGAAAATGAAAGACTGTCGGTGACTCAGCGCGTTAAACGTGCCTGGTCAGGCTTTAATGAAACATTGAAGTCAATTTTTTAGTCGACATTTATTGTGAATATTGTTGAGAAGTTGTAGTAAAAAATGCCTGCACTTGACAACTGAGTTGTGGAGCAGCATTCTTAAAAACAATTTTTTATTAAGATCAGGGCAGTATACGGGCTTAGTGACTGCCAGTACTAAATTAGGAATTTTATAGGTCATGGCCTCATTTGAATTTTTTGAAGACGATCAAGACGATAGCATTGGTCAAGCCCGTTTCACTGTGTTTGGTGTAGGGGGTGCGGGTGGTAATGCTGTGCAGCATATGCTGCAATCAGACATCCAGGGTGTAAAATTTGTCTGTGCCAATACTGACAAACAGGCACTGGATCGCATGGAAGCTGAATTTAAAATTCAGCTCGGTGAACAAAGTACCCGTGGTCTAGGTGCAGGTGCAAACCCACAAGTCGGTCAAGCGGCAGCAGAAGAAAGCCGTGAACTGATCCGCCAGCATCTTGAAGGCACAGATATGGTGTTCGTGACTGCTGGTATGGGCGGCGGTACAGGTACCGGTGCAGCACCAGTGGTTGCAGAAATTGCTAAAGAAATGGGCATCCTGACAGTTGGTGTCGTGACTACGCCATTCAACTTTGAAGGTAAACGCCGTTTACAGTCCGCTGAGAAGGGTATTCAAGCCCTGGAACAGCACGTGGATTCCCTGATCATCATTCCAAACCAGCGCCTGCTAAAAGTGTTCCGTGACATCTCGATGAAAGATGCTTACAAGAAGGCGGATGACGTTCTGTTAAATGCAGTACGCAGTATCTTTGATCTCGTGGTACGTCCAGGTCATATCAACCTTGACTTCGCCGATCTGAAAACAGCGATGAGCACACGTGGTTATGCCATGATGGGTGTAGGTCTTGGTCGTGGTGAAAACCGTGCACGTCAGGCAGCTGAACAGGCAATTCGTAGCCCATTACTGGATAACGTTACTATCATGAATGCCAAAGGTATCCTGATTAACGTGACTGGTGGTGATGATGTAACCTTCGGTGAAATTGAAGAAATTACCGATGTTGTGAACCAGATCGTGGACCTGGATGAAGGTCAAGTCTTTTACGGTACCGTATTCGATCCAGATGCGCGTGATGAAATTAGCGTAACTGTAATCGCAACAGGGCTGACCCGTAACTCGGCAGATGCTGCTGAGCCTGCGAAACGTACCAATGTACAGCAGTCACGTCCTGCAACAGCCCCGGCTGCAGTAGATGAAGATGATGTGCCAGCGATTCAGCGTCAACAAACTGGTGCAGGTGCGGCAGCGACGCCGGCTGCGTCTGTTTCAAGCCCACGTCCAACGCCAATGAGTATTCAGGATTATCTTAAAAATCAACAGCGTAAGTAATATGTAACAATATGTGTTTACGATGATTCAACAGAAAAGGTGGCTTTAGGGCCACCTTTTTGTTTTTTATCAATGGCTAAATATGCTAACGTATAGCGGTTTTGTTGATGAACAGATGATAAAAGCATGTTGAAACAGCGTACCCTGAAACGTGTCGTGAAAGCGAGCGGTATCGGTCTTCATAGTGGGCAGAAAGTCATGATTAACTTCGTGCCACACCATGCCGATGGGGGAATTGTATTTCGACGCATCGATCTGAATCCACCAGTTGATATACCCGCCAATGCCATGCTGATCCAGGAAGCCTTCATGTGCTCGAATCTGGTTCAGGAAAATGCCAAAGTGGGTACCATTGAGCATGTCATGAGTGCCATTGCCGGCCTGGGCATCGATAACCTGATTATTGAAGTGTCAGCTTCTGAAGTGCCCATCATGGACGGTAGTGCCGGGCCATTTATCTATCTGCTGATGCAGGGTGGACTTCAGGAACTGCAGGCACCAAAGAAATTTATTAAAATCATCAAACCTGTAGAAGCGCTTATTGATGATAAGCGTGCGGCTTTTAGCCCGCATGAAGGCTTTCAGCTTAATTTCACCATCGACTTTGATCATCCTGCTTTCAAGAAAGAATACCAGTCTGCCACCATTGACTTCTCTACTGAAACCTTTGTATATGAAGTCAGTGAAGCGCGTACCTTTGGTTTTATGAAAGATCTGGACTATCTCAAAGCCAATAATCTGGCTCTTGGTGCAAGTCTGGAAAACGCAATTGGCGTGGATGAAACTGGGGTAGTCAATGAAGAAGGGCTACGTTTTTCAGATGAATTTGTGCGTCACAAGATTTTGGACGCTGTCGGTGACTTATATCTGATGGGTCACCAGATTATCGCTAAATTCGACGGTTACAAGTCAGGCCATGCCTTAAATAACCAGCTTTTGCGTAATGTCAGCAGTGATCCGGATAGCTATGAAATTGTAACATTTGATGACATTGAAACTTGTCCAATTCCTTATGTGAATGTGACATAAGTTATTGTCTTTTAGTGTGTATGTTATATTATAACAATGTAGAATGAGAACTGGTTCTCGCAATTTACATTGTAAATTAACATGATTTGATTTGTATGTTATTTTTTATTGCTTGCCAAACGTAGTAAAGCTTGGCTAAGCTTAGGGTCGCTTATAAAGTCAGCAGCACTACGGAGCATATCCTGTGTTTCTGGGCTTAAGGTTCTTTCGGATTTTTCTGTAATCAAAGGTGTTTTGGATGGATTTCGTAAACACACTTGCAGTTTGGTTAAGTCCTTTAATTCGCTAATTTGAGAGAGTTGTGAAACGTATTGCTTCTGTAAGTAGGCCAATTGAGAAATCATGGCCTGGTTTTCACCAGTAAGCGTTAACACACCATTTTGATAGCAGGCAACCTGCCACTGTTCC
>NZ_DEZM01000118.1:0-5236 GCF_002364825.1 Acinetobacter sp. UBA3132
GTGTGCATTATGCGAAAGTTTTATGACAGTTATATGACAATATACGAAGTATTTTATTTTTAAAATAATTATTAATTTCAAATATTTAATAAAATAAATACTATTTTTTGGGTTTTATAACATGAAATATGACAGTCATTATGACAATTTTTACTCAAATTATAACGCCGTAGACTTTATCTCTAGGCAGTTAAACGAGTATTAAACTTTCGCCCAAAAGCCCTGTAAAACGTCCCACAACTTTTATGTTTTGTCATATAATTTAGCCCGCTAGCTATCAGCCCGCTCAAGAGATTTTTGTATGACAACTATTATCAAGCAAGATGACTTGATCACATCGGTTAAAGATGCGCTTCAGTTCATTTCTTACTACCATCCACAAGATTTCATCCAGGCGATGAGTCGTGCGTATGACCGTGAAGAAAACAAAGCGGCTAAAGATGCGATCGCGCAAATCTTAATTAACTCTCGTATGTGTGCAGAAGGCCACCGCCCAATCTGCCAGGATACCGGTATCGTAAACGTATTCGTTGAAGTGGGCATGGACGTTAAATTCGATTTAACGATGAGCTTAGACGATGCGATCAACGAAGGTGTACGTCAAGGTTACCTAGAAAATTCTAATGTCTTGCGTGCGTCTGTACTTGCTGACCCTGCATTCGGTCGTAAGAATACGAAAGACAACACCCCTGCTGTGATCTACCACAAACTTGTTCCAGGTAATAAAGTTGACATTACTGTTGCAGCGAAAGGTGGCGGCTCAGAAAACAAATCTAAACTGGCAATGCTTAACCCATCTGACTCAATCGTGGATTGGGTACTAAAAACTGTTCCAACAATGGGTGCAGGCTGGTGTCCACCAGGTATGCTGGGTATTGGTATCGGTGGTACTGCTGAAAAAGCCATGATGCTTGCAAAAGAAGCATTGATGGAAGAGATCAACATGGACGAACTTCTTCGTCGTGGTCCACAAAATAAACTTGAAGAACTTCGTATCGAAATCTTTGAAAAAGTAAATGCTCTGGGTATCGGTGCGCAAGGTCTTGGCGGTTTAACCACTGTTCTCGACATTAAAATCAAAGATTACCCATGTCACGCTGCGGGCAAACCAGTCGGCATGATTCCGAACTGTGCTGCAACGCGTCATGCACACTTCACGCTTGATGGTTCAGGTGTTGCAAACATTATTGCACCGAAACTTGAAGACTATCCTGAAGTAACTTGGGATTCATCATCATCTAAACGTGTTGACCTAGACACGATTACTCAAGAAGAAATGAACGCTTGGAAACCAGGCGATACCCTACTTCTTAACGGTACAATCTATACAGGTCGCGACGCGGCTCACAAACGTATGGTTGACATGTTGAACAACGGTGAAGAGCTTCCTGTCGATCTTAAAGGCAAGTTCATCTACTACGTAGGTCCTGTAGATCCAGTAGGCGACGAAGTTGTAGGTCCTGCTGGTCCAACCACGGCTACACGTATGGATAAATTTACACGTCAAGTACTTGAAGCAACTGGCATGTTTGGCATGATTGGTAAAGCGGATCGTGGCCCTGCTGCTGTTGAAGCCATCAAAGACAACAAAGCGACTTACCTCATGGCTGTGGGTGGTGCTGCATACTTAGTATCTAAAGCCATTCGTGAAGCTGAAGTGGTTGCATTTGCTGACCTTGGTATGGAAGCAATCTACAAGTTCGTGGTGAAGGACATGCCTGTATCTGTTGCGGTTGACGTAAACGGTACTTCTGTACACGCAACTGCACCAAAAATCTGGCAAGCTAAAATTGGCAAGATTCCAGTAGTTGACGCTGCTGCAGGCTAATTTAATCTGCAATAAAAAAGCATCCTTGATGGGTGCTTTTTTATTGCGCTCTTTTCCTATAAAAGTTTAATTACCAAGTACGCGGATCCCATAACTTAAATGGCGTAGTCAATTGTACGTCTTCAGTTGGATCATATTCGATGGCTTTAATTTTCTGGGCTTTCTTGCGAAGTTTCCCCGTTTCCTGATCTTGGGCAACAAAGTTAAAACTATCCGACTTAAGCTGGGTAAATGCAATTTCATTTAAACCGACAGTTTCAGGCATCAGCATTAATGGGCCTGTAGCTGTACGGCGAGTCGTTATATTTTCTTCATCATATTTAATGAAGTAAGATCTGCCGGATTCCACGCTAAAATCCAGATATTTCGGTTTCTGGAAATGCAGTGCACCGAGCGGACGGCTGGTACTCAGACGATACGTACCTGGTGGCAGCTCAACCCAGTAATAATGATTATGCAACAGACTTGGAATACGTTCCTGATTGATAAAGATACTGGCAGCCACAATTTCCTGGCGGTTCCATTTCGAATCTGGACGATATAAGTAAACCATTGCCGCCTGTTCATGCTGCGGCTTCACTGGTGCAAAACGTTGACCCAGCTTTTGATTGACCCATCCACCAATCGTGAACATGCCTACCTTATGCTGCTCGACAAACCCCGGTTTTTTGTTCAGATCGATATTTTTCAGTGTTGATGTCAGTTGCTGTTCCTGAACGGCGTGCTTCGAATGACACCCCATTAAAGCTAAACTGCTGATGAGTACAATTGCGGCTCCACGCATGCTTATCCCTCACTGCGTCTTTATTATTTTATGTACATTTTTATAAATTTATATGAATGATCAGGCGTCCACGCCTAAGAAACGAGATTAACATTGTGATTTATTTTTGAAAATAAAAAACGTGCGAAAACAGTTCATTTTCGCACGTTTCAGACGAACAGCAGTTAAGCAGACTTGCTATTTACTACCTTTAAGTCTGCCTTGGGAGTAGCAGTCTGTTCAATAGCGGCCTGACGTTCCGGACGGAATTCCGGTTTAGTCTCGCCATTGATCACAGCCTCACTCACTACCACAGTACCAACATCGGTACGGCTTGGCAGGTCATACATGGTTTCAAGCAATGAGTTCTCAAGAATAGAACGCAGACCACGTGCACCTGTATTACGTTCCAGGGCTTTTTTCGCCACAGCGCGTAATGCAGAATCTTCAAAGACCAAGTCTACATTTTCCATATCGAACAGATGCTTATACTGACGAGTTAAAGCATTCTTCGGCTCAGTCAGGATTTGCATCAAAGCTTCTTCATCCAGCTCATCCAGCGTTGCGATCACTGGCAGACGGCCAATGAATTCTGGAATCAGACCGAATTTCACCAGGTCAGTTGCTTCAACTTGGCGGAACAGGTCAGATAGCTTCTTGGTTTCCTCTTTATTGCGTACTTCTGCAGTAAAGCCGATACCACCCTTCTCCTGACGTTGCTGCACAATTTTCTCAAGTCCTGAGAATGCACCACCACAGATAAACAGGATATTTGAAGTATCAATCTGAATGAATTCCTGCTGCGGATGCTTACGGCCACCTTGTGGCGGGATTGAAGCAACTGTACCTTCGATCATTTTTAATAACGCTTGCTGTACGCCTTCACCCGATACATCACGTGTAATGGATGGGTTTTCAGACTTACGGGTAATCTTGTCGATTTCATCGATATAGATAATACCCTTTTGCGCTTTCTCGACATCATAATCAGCTTTTTGCAATAGCTTTTGTACAATGTTTTCAACGTCTTCACCGACATAACCTGCTTCGGTTAAGGTCGTTGCATCTGCCATCGCGAAAGGTACATCTAAAAGACGTGCAAGAGTTTGTGCCAGTAAGGTTTTACCCGAACCTGTTGGACCGACCAGCAAAATATTACTTTTGGCAATTTCAACGCTGTCATCAGCTTTTTTACCATTGGTCTGCACTTTTAAACGCTTGTAATGGTTATATACTGCAACAGATAACGTCTTTTTTGCTACGTCCTGACCAATTACATATTGATCTAGCGCCGCACGGATCTCATGCGGTTTCGGCAAAGGACGATTCGCCCAGTCATTGGTTTCTACCTGTTGACTGGTCTGAACCAGATCCAAGCATACGTCTACACATTCATTACAGATGTAGGCGTCTTCGCCAGCAATCAGCTTGCCAACTTCAGACTGCGTTTTACCGCAGAATGAACAATGCTTTTGTCCTTGAGTATGTTCGGACATAGTCTCTCCAATATCTCAATCTTTCAAACTTATGGACGTTTTGTTAGAACTTCGTCCACGAGACCATATTCTTTCGCTTGCTGAGCAGTCATGAAGTTATCACGGTCAGTATCACGCGCGACTTTATCAAAGTCCTGGCCACTGTGTTCTGCCATCAGACGGTTTAAACGCTCTCTGATAAACAGGATTTCACGGGCATGGATTTCAATATCAGATGCCTGCCCCTTAAAACCACCCAATGGCTGGTGAATCATGACACGGGCATTTTCAAGGCAATAACGTTTGCCTTTTGCGCCCGCATTTAACAGAAATGCACCCATTGAGGCAGCCTGACCCATACAATAAGTCACAACATCCGGCTTAATAAATTGCATGGTGTCATAAATTGCCATACCTGCAGTCACCGAACCACCTGGCGAGTTAATATATAGATGAATATCCTTGTCAGGATTTTCAGCTTCTAAAAACAGCATTTGCGCAACAATCAAGTTGGCCATGTTGTCTTCAACTTCACCAGTCAAGAAAATTACCCGCTCACGTAAAAGACGTGAATAAATATCAAAAGAACGCTCACCACGAGATGATTGTTCTACCACCATTGGAACTAAAGCGTTTTCAATCGCTGGAACATACATACGTTTATTTATTCCTAAATTTTTTGTGACTTAACCCATAATTACAATATGAGGGATAATGATCTAAATTGCAAAATATTCGCCATGAATTCCATGATATTTTTTGCATTAGTTTTGTGAAAAACGGATTAGGTCATAGAAAGCTAAAGTATTAAAAAAAGGCGCTTAAAGCGCCTTTTTATGACCAGCTAAACTTAGCCTTGTTGGCGAGCTTGCTGAGCTTTTAATAGGTCTTCATAGCTAACCTTAGTGTCAGTCACTTTAGCAGCAGCTAGGATGTGATCAACAACTTGGTCTTCGAGAACAACTGCTTCGATTTGAGCACGTTGTTGCTTGTCATTTTTGAAGTATTCAATCACTTCAGCAGGATCTTCATAAGAAGAAGCCATGTCTTCGATGTAAGCTTCTACACGTGCTTGATCAACTTCGATTTTCGCGTCAGCAAGTACTTTACTTACCAACACGCCAAGTTTCACTGATTTTTCAGCTTGTTCTTTGAACAGTTCATCTGGAA
>NZ_DEZM01000121.1:0-14911 GCF_002364825.1 Acinetobacter sp. UBA3132
CCCATCAATTGGGCAATTTTGGCATAACGTTCAGGACAAGCAATCAGGTTAAATTCACAAACATGGGGGAGCAGAATTGCATTACAAACACCATGCGGCAAGTTGTAGAAGCCTCCGAGCTGATGTGCCATCGCATGCACATATCCTAAAGAGGCGTTGTTAAAGGCCATTCCGGCAAGATATTGGGCATAGCTCATGGCATCCCGTGCTTCCAGATTATCCCCATTCGCCACTGCCGGGCTAAGCCATTCGCTGATCATGGTAATCGCCTTTTCTGCACAGGCATCAGTGATTGGATTTGCTGCTGTAGACACATAGGCTTCTACTGCATGCGTCAAGGCATCCATACCTGTTGCCGCAGTCAGCCCTGCAGGTTTGGCCAACATAAGTTTAGGGTCATCAATCGCAATGAGTGGTGTACAACGCCAATCTACAATCGCCATTTTCACATGGGTATCGGTATTGGTAATGATACAGAAACGTGTCATCTCCGAAGCTGTCCCTGCCGTAGTATTGATTGCAATCAGTGGTGTCATCGGGACGGTACTTTTATCAATCCCTTCATAATCACGGATATGTCCGCCACCTGCAGTGACTAGGCCAATGCCTTTGGCACAGTCATGTGATGAACCCCCACCTAACGATACAATAAAATCACAGGCATTTTCATTATAAGCTGTAACTCCATGATGCACGTTAATATCAGTTGGATTGGGTTCCGCGCCTGGGAAAATATAACTGTCAACACCCGCCTCTTTCAAATAATTTGCAATATCATCTGCAACACCAAATTTAAACAGCCCCGCATCAGTTACAATCAGCGCTTTCTTGGCACCTAAATTTTGTGCTTTTATCCCGATTTCTTTAGCACAGCCCGGACCAAAAAGTGAAACACAGGGAATATAAAAACCGTTAGTTTGATCTGAAATATTTTTAAAAGCCATGGCGTGATTCCTTCTACCATTCATTGATTATTTTATCGGTGACCCTCACCGTAATATAAGTATTGGATGAAGTTAAAAAGAATCCTACCTACCAAATACCTACCAATTTAAATTTTTGATTCTAGCCAAAATAATGAATCTGAAATATTTAAAAGTAGGTTGGCAAGGTTTAGCAGATACTGAGTAGATTGGTTCAATAGAGGGCATGTAAGTAGCGCACTAGGCTGTTTGCTACTTTCTGATTTTAAATAAATACTAAAATGCTTTATTCATTTTTAAGATAAAGATAAACAGTACAGGGCTTAGAAATACCCATAGAGCCACAAAGCTGATACTGTAGCTAAACCGGGTCCGTAATAAAACCATTGCGACGAATAAGAAAATACCTGCTGCGAATTTAGTGTACGTAGGAAAATTCGCTAAAAAAGCGTACCGAGATTTTCGGGTTTTTAGGATCTGCTTTGCACTTACCGCATAAAAACCAAAACAGCTCAGCCAAAGCAGACCGATCACTGCAATCCATATCATGTTGATGATTCCTGTTGCGTAACTTTTAGTTTGGCGTGAATTTTATTGACCGCCTTTTGCTGAATAGGGGTAATTTTCTGGTGTAACAATAGGGCGAGAAGTGCCAAGCTCCACAACATCAGATCGATTCGCAGAAATGGCCAGTAAGTTGTAAAAGAATCAATATAGTCATGGAAAATGAGATAATAAATATTGATCAGCGGCAGCATAAAAGCAGTACCAATCAGGATTTTAAGCTGCATTCTCCATATATTTTGCTGTGGGGTTACACATGCCAGGATAAAACTGCCAAGCCAGATAGAGAAAAAACTATAAATTTCATAATTTGGTGCACCTACAGAAATACTGATAAAACGATTCGCATAGAGATATCCCAGCATGGCAAGCGGCAAGCCAATGATCATGGTGATATTCAAGCGGTTCACTAAATAGTGTCCGAGATGAAACCGCGCTGATTTTTTCTGCATCTGGCGTTTCAGACTCCACAGCAGCAGACCGGAGGCAATCATGGCGCAGCCCAATAGGCCAGAAAAAAACAGTCCTAAGCGTAAGACTGGCTCGGCAAAACGCGCCATATGCAAGCCATACATGCCGGCATTGAGTGTGGCAATTGCACTTTCATTGCGTGTACTTTCAAGCAATTTTCCGGTAGCTGCATTTAAAATAAGCTGTGCCTGATTTCGGGTAATGGAATGATCTTGGAGTTGGGTTAATGTTATTTGTGCCAGCTGGGTATTGGGCTGCTTGACCGTGATATTGTCAAATTCCGCATATCCCCAGTGTTGCTGTGCCGTGGTGATAAAATGTTGAATTGGCAGCATCTGGGTTTTCACAGGAACTGAGGGGGTGGCTGATGTATTGATTGTGCGAATTTCTTCAAAATATTGAAAGGGATTGTCTGGATAAAGCTTTTTCATACCGGAAGGCAGCACGATATAAAAGAAAATCGCCAGCCCGGTAAATGTCATGGTCAAAAAGAACGGCAGGGCAATCACTGAACTAACATTATGAAAATCCAGATAGGAGCGCTGCCCCTTAAATGCTCTTAAGGTAAAAAAGTCTGTCAGGATTTTTTTATGGGTAATGATTCCTGAAATCAGAGTCAATAACATGATAAAGGCAGCAATCGTCACAATCAGCCGACCAATGGTGTAGGGCATACCATAGAGCTGAAAATGAAAATTATAGAAAAAATCTCCCCCTTGGGTGGCCGAGAGGTTTAATTCTTTTCCTGTCGAAGCATCCAGGGTTTTGACTTCATAGCCACCATCCGCTTTTTGCCAGTAGACTTTATTCACAGGTGAATCTTGATTGGCGACTCCGATATACCAGTTTTGGGCGTCCGGTGCATGCTGCTGTAAATAGCTGTAAGCAGATTTTAAGGCAGTTTCCTGATTGACTTGTATTGAGGCAAATTCAGGCTGCATCCATATACTGATTTCAGATCGGTAATAGGTGACCGCGCCTGTTAAAAAGATCGCGAAGAGTAACCAGCCAAAGCTTAAACCTAACCATGAATGTAGCCATGCCATAGATTGACGGACAGATTTATACATGGTTTAACCTATGAAGCGGGAGATGGTAAATAAGCTAAGGAAAGGAAGCAGGCTATAGACCGAAAGCTTTTTTAAGCTTTGGATACAGAAGATGCCAATCACAAAACAGACATAAAAAATCAGGGCAATAACGGCGGCCAAATAGACGGATTCTGCTTTGGGCAGAAAAGCCTGTAGAAAGTAAGCTAGATCGAGTGCGATCAAATAACTGCACAAGTAGCCCATCCCAAAGCTCATGCCTAAGCGATAGAAAATGGCGAGTGGCTGCACTACAACAGACATCATATTTGGCCTTGAATAAATCTATACTGATGAAAATCTAAAAACTTAATAAACAAAACTTAAAGTCGTTACCAGATACTGTTTTTTATAGGCCTGCTGATTCAATTTTCCGGCCTTGTCTGCTTCTTTGCCAACTTCAATGACATATTGACCTTTCCATGGCGTGGCAATGGTAATCTGGCCTTGGCCGTTGGTGGTGTATTTTTTTAGCCAGAATTGCGGGGAAAAGACTGTGACTTCAACATCCGCAGCAGCTTTACCCTGATACAGTACCGTAAATGTATTGCTGTTGATCTGGGTCGGGACAATATCCAGTTCGGACTCTGCTTTCAAGTTTTGTCTGCCGGATTTGGCATGATAGCTCAGCAATGATTCTCCATAGATCAATTCATGAGTGAGCTGGACATCGGTCTGGCCTTGGGTTGCATAGAGCAAATGATCCTGTTGCATTTGAGGACTAAATGTTTTTTTGGCCTGAACGGCCTTTGCATGATTGAAAGACTTGAGGGCACCTTGCTGCGTTTCTTTGAGCTGTTCACTATATTCACCAAAGAACGCATGAGTCTGCTGATTTGTGCCACGTTCCAGCCAAAGCATATGCGCCTGAGCTGAAAGTGTCATAGACAGTCCAAGGGTCAAAGCGATCATTTTTTTCATTTGTTTTACCTATTTTTGTGTATGTAGCGATGATTTAGCCCTGAACATATCGTCAAGGCTAAGCTTGAAAATCAGTATTTAAATTTCACGGCAACGCTGTAATTCGCTGGTGCACCATAAAAACCTTGCTGATTGGGGAAATTGAACAGATATTTTTCATTGGTCAGGTTATTGCCATTGGCTTGCAAGGTCATATGCTCATTCAGTTCATAGCTGGCCATTAAGTTCACGAGCGCATAGGCATCCTGCTCAATGACTCCAGCTTTCTGGGTAATCACTCCATTGGCGGTTGCTTCAGGCACATCCAGATAGGTTTGATCCTGCCACTGCACACCAAGGCCCAGTTTCAGTTTTGGAAGTTGTGGCACCTGATAGGTCGTTAAAAGATTAAAAGACTGGGTTGGATTGAAGGTACGCGCATCACCGTCATTGATCAGATCTTTCAGGCTAAACTGGGTATAACCAAAGCTTAAGTTAAAATGGTCGGTCAGTTGTCCCGCCAAGCCAAACTCGTAGCCTTGGGAACGCAGGTCACTGACCTGAGTTGTGCGTAAAGTCGGGATACCATCAGAATCACGAAGCGGATAATTACTTTGCTCCGTTCTGAACACAGCCATGGTGGCGGTAAGCTTGTCATCTAGCCAAGAACCTTTGACTCCGACTTCATAGCTTTCACCTTCGATCGGTTTGTTAATACTGCCATCATCTGCTTTGGTGGTTTGCGGACGGAAAATCGAGGTATAACTCAGATAGCCTGTATATTCAGGGCTAAAGTTATAGGTCAGACCGGCATAGGGTAAAACTTTATCTTCATCATAAACAGTATCTTTTCCATAACTACTGCCACTGCTTTCAGCCTGAACGTAGTTCGCACCTAAAAGCAGTTTCAGATCATCATTCAGATGCAGTCGGGTCGCAGCATAAAGGCTCTGGTTCTTCTGCCGGATATGCATTTCACCACTGGTTTTCGACATGTCCCAGCTTGGTTCTTCGGGTGTAAAGCTGGCTAAATCTGTGGTCAGCGGATTGACAAAGCTGCCAGCATAACCCAATTCATCCAGACGATTTTTGGCCCAGACATAGCCCAATGAGGCTTCATGGCGTTGTCCCCAAAGCGGATAGGTGCCGCTAAAACTCAGGCTGGCTTGTTGTTCTTTATTGTCATCAATATACATGCCTGGGTAGAGGAAGATGCCTGAAGTGCCATTTGCACCGGGATTGCCCAATAGGAACAAGAGTTTTGAATCCCGCTGAGTCTGTTTTTCATCATAAGTTAGTTTGGCTGTCCAGTCGCCACCCAGTTTTTGTTCAAGCTCGGCAAAGTAACTTTTAATATTGCTATCCCAGTGGGCCCAGCTTGGACTGTAATTATAATTCCGTGAGTAACTGAGCTGCTCGCCTTCGGTATTGATCAGCGGATTAGAACCCCAATTCACACCATTCGGCTTGTGATTGGTTTCGGTATAGCCAGCAGTCAATAGAGTTGTGTCAGTAATATCTGCCTCCACAACAGCACCTATGCCGTTTTTTTCCAGTTCATAACGATCCAGATAACTGTCGCCTGTTTGTTGATAGCCAAATACACGACCTCTGACTTTTCCATCTTGGGTGAGAGGAGAGGATACATCTACTTCATAGCGCTGCGTATTCCATGAGCCATAACTGGCATTAAAGGCTGTTTGAAGGTCGGATGTCGGGCGTTTGCGAATCATATTAATAGTTGCGCCGGGATCGCCAATTCCATTATTTAAGGCATTCGCGCCTTTGACCACTTCTACACGGTCAAACAAAAAACTGTCTGGATTATCATTATTATAATTATAGCCTTCGAGTGGAATACCAACGCCATCGACTAAAACATTTGAAATCTCGAAACCTCGGGCAAGGTAGGAGGTCCGTTCTGTTTCCTGATTACTGACGATAATGCCAGGGGTATTGCGCAGTACGTCCCGGGTATTATCCAAGGCAAAGTCATCCAGTTGCTGGCGGGTAAGGACATTGACTGTTTGCGGCGTTTCCTTGAGTGGAATATTCAGTTTTGAGGCGGTTGACGAGTTTTGGATGATATAGGCTTTACTCTGTTCAGAGCTGAGCTCACTCTGTTCTGATTCCGCTGTAACGGTAATCGTCGGTAATTGCTGAGTATCATCGGCAAAACTTTGTTGTGTAACTAAAATCGAAAAACTGAGTAAAGATAGTTTAAATGATGAAGGAACGGTAGAAGACATTTTAGTTAATGTAAATGATAATAATTATCAGTAATGTTATTGTTTAATATCTCTTAAAGCAATCTCAATATAACAGGAAATATGAATGAAAAATGGGTTAATGATAGGTAAATCTCCAAATAAAACTTTAATGTAAGGATAGGGAGTAATAAATATCACTATTAAAAAGATGTTATTACCTTACCTTTGTGCTCCTGAACGGCTTTGCTGCACGAATACCTAACACTATGATTTTATTATATTTATTTTTTATTAAAATTTTATAAAACCCTTAAAAATCAGTATTTTGCAAAATATTTATGCAATAAAGCCACGAAGAGATAAAGCTTATCCTGTGCTGTTTGCATCTCAGCGATGTCGATATGAAAGTAACCATTGAAGCGCTTCCTGACAGGGCGATCACCTTGTACCTTAGGCAGTCATGAAATACCATGCCGCTGCAAGCAGCGGTATAACGACGAGCGTGTCAGATAAGGAATACTCGGCTGCAATGCATAAAGGCAATCGTCTAGCGGCAACAAAGTGCGTTTTTGAAAAGCAACAATTGCCGTCTCATCTTCAGGCGATAACACGCTTGAGCGAGGATTCTTTGGCCCCGTTGTAAGATCATCTACTGAAGTACGTTTCTTCCATTTTGCGACGGTTTTTTGATTGATGCGGTAACGCTTGGCTAGCGTTCTTAAGCTCTCTTGACTATTTTGTATTGCTCGACGCACTGTCTGTGTCGTTGTGACGCTGCTGTGTAGAACTTGTCCCATAGTACTTCTTTCCATTTCTCTAAGAATGTTGCACTATTAAAATCTGGGACTAAACATCTAGCTAGAAAGTTCCACAGTTTGAAATTAAACGTCGATAAGCCAAAAAAAAGCACAAGCTACCGATCATTCCAAGATAGAGCAGTTTAGGCAAGATCAGTGTTGTAGGCACACCCATCTGATTGAGTTGAATAAACATCTGCACAATTTGGGTGGAAGGCAGGATTTCGCCAACGACTTGCATCCAGGTGGGCATGGCAGCATGCGGCCAGGCCGCACCAGATAAAAAGAACAGTGGAATAGAAGTGAATACAATGACATGCCCCGCACGTTCCGGCAGATCCAGAAAACTGGCAAATAGGCAGGTCATGCCAATTATCGTGTAGATAAAAACCGCAACAGCCAGCAGCATCCCGAGCAGGTTGCCACCGCGCGGATAATCAAATAGCCAGAAGCTAAAGCCGAATAAATAGAAACATCCCAGACAACCAATGGTGAAGACCGCTAAACACATCCCAATCAATGCATTTGTGTTTAATTCTATTTTTCTTTCCCGATATACCAAAATCAGCATACTCAAACCCAAAAGAATGGTTTGGTGGATAATTAAAGGTGCAACCGCAGGAAAGACATAGCTGCCATAGCCGGACAGCGGATTAAATAAAGGAATTTGATGTACAGAAAGGGCCGGTGAAAAATCCGAGACCTTGCCAAAGCGTTCAGTATAATCTGCCAAAGTTTGCTCAACTGATGTAGCTAAGCCCAGACCAATTTGTTTGGTCACTAAAAAGTTGGCCGTGCTTAAATACAGTCCAATTCCGCCTGTTTCACCATGCCTTAAGCTTTGCGATAAATTGTCCGGTAGTAACAAGATACCATCGGCTTTTTGAGATTCCACCCATTGTTTGGCTTCGGCAAAATTTCCGGTAATCGCCTGAATTTCGACATTGGGGCTTTGTGCCACCTGACCAATAATGCGGGTACTTAAGCTACTTTGTTCTTCATCGACAATAATAATCGGTAAGGCTTCAGCCTGCTGTGCCTGATAAGCGGTTGGATAAAAAAAGCTGTAAAACAAGACGGATAGAATCAGCGTGGTAAAGATCGTGCCGTGACTGACGATATCTTTAAAGCTTTGTAGATAGTAAAACCAAAGGGATTTCATGGTGTTGCTCCTTTGGCGATTTTTTTAAGACACAGATAAGTCAGCAGAGCGTAGACTAGGGCATAGATCAGCAGCATTAATCCAGCTTGCAGTGAAATATGCAATGGACTACCAATCACCCATTGTTCAGTTTGTAATTTGGCATAGGGCGTGAACGGAATAATATTGGACCAAAACTGGGTGAATAGGGGCGCATTATTTAAAGGTAAAGTCACACCGGCAAAACTTAAAGATGAACCACCATAGACCGCAATGATGCCAAAAGATTTACTTAAATCTTTGGTTGCCAGAACCACTGCACTGCTTAAAAATGCATAAGCGCTATATAGCAGAAATTGTGCCGATAGAATCAGAGCGAGCGAGCCGGCAACAAACCAGCCGCGAATTTCAATCAGCCAGAACATCCAGATCCAGGTCCATAGACTAAAAATAGCCACATAGACCAGGTTCTTAGACAGTAATGCCATCCAGATGGATGAGTTGCTAATCCAGCTTGTTAAGGTCTGCCGCTTCAGTTCCTGACCGACGGAAAATGCCACACAACAACACAGCAGTAAATGCAGAATTGCCGGAATGACATAGAGTTCCAGATAGAATTCATAATTCAGCTGCGGATTATACAGCGGCGATATTTTGATATGCGGTGACGGTGCTTCGAGAGAAGGCAGCCGGTTGCCCAGATATTGCTGTCCGCTAAATTCAGCCAGTGCTTGCAGGGTACTGACCAGCATGGCAGAGGAAATGGTATTTCCGATACTGAAATAACTCTGGTTAAAGGCAATACTGATGTCAGCATCCCGGGCACGAACCAGACGTTGCTCGGCACCGCTGGGAATATGGATATAACCCCAAATTTTATTTTGATTTAACAGGCGCTCAATTTCAGCTGTTTGTTCCGACACCGTAGCAATTTTAAGAGTATGATTCAGCGCCACATGCTGATAAATGCTTTGACTCAGCGCACTCTGGTCTTGATCAATAATCGCAATCGGTAAATGATCCGGTTTCCCTTGAGCAAACATGCTGCTGAATAAAATAATCACCAGTGCAGGTGCGAGCGTGACCAGACACAGATCCCATTTTTCGCGGAGCAGATAGCGCAGTTCGCGCCATATACCCGTCCACATTATCGGGTCTCTTTCAGTTTAAATAACACGCTCATCCCAACTTTCAGTTCAGGAATCGCTGGTGTGGGCACAAGATGCAGCTTAAAACTTCTCACATCATAACCGCCGGTTTGGCGTGTGGTCTTAATGGTGGCAAATTCACCTTCAGCACTGATCTGCTTGATTTTAAAAGTGGCGGTTTTATCTAGGGCGGGAATATAACCTTCAATACTGCTCATTTTCTGAAACGGGGCATATTGGTCTTCACGAATATTCAGGCTCACCCACATTTGATCTTCAATCAGGCTGACCACAGGGACTGCGGTGGCTACCAGCTCCGAGACTTTGCCATAGGTTTTAGACACCGTTCCGTTTACAGGTGCTACTAATTGGGTTTCTGCTTCTAAAGCATTGGCTTCATCCAGCGCAGCCTGGGCAATATCTACCTGTGCATCGGCGGAACTCTTTTGCTGCGAAGTGCTGCCACGTTTGGCACGTGCATATTGCTGATACGCCGCCTCTGTCATTTGCGCCGCTGATTGACTGGCTGCATACAATTCATCACGGCGCTGGCGTGAAATCACACCTTCCTTCAATAAATTTGCACCACGCTCATAAGAAACTTTGGCTAAATTTTGCTGTGCTTTCAGCGATTGCCAGTTGGCATACAGACTGGCGATATTTTCTTCCTGCGAGCCACGTTCAGCAGTCGATTGTAAGGCTAGCGCAGATTGTAAAGCCGCTGCGGCTTGCTGTTTTTTGGCCTGAATTTCCGGGCTGTTTAAGCGCACCAGTACATCGCCTTTTTTGACCCGCTGACCTTCTTCTACATAGATTTCTTCAATACGGCTCGGCACTTTGGTCGCCACCTGAACCGTTTCAGCTTCTACACGACCCTGCAATTCCAGCGGAGCCGGTTGGTAGCTTTTCCATAATCCAAATGCGATGACTGCCAGCAGAACTGGAATCAGGGCGAGCAATAAATATTTTTTCTTTTTAGCGATTTCAGGAGCTTGTTGTTGCTCGGTCGAAGTCGTCGCGTTGTTTTCTATTTCAGTTTTTGTTTCTACCTGTTGCGCAGGCGATTTTTCTGTATCGCTGGATGAAGCCGCTTCATTCACAGGATCATTGGGCTTTTGATCTTCGTTCATGTTCGGCTCCATTAGCGAATATAGTGAGTGTTGGTATGTTGGATGTAGTTCGGAAATTCTGCAATCGAGCCATGGCTTTGTAATAGTGTGGCCAGTGACATCACATATTTGTAAGCATTCAAGGCAGTTTCGGCTCGTAGTCCGCTCAGCATATTTTGTGCATCGATGACCTGTATGGCGGTGCCCATATCTTCTTTAAAGGACAATTCTTGGATGCGTAAATTTTCCTGTGCGGCTTTCAAGTTTTGTGCCAGAAGCGCATCACTTTGCTGTGCACTGAGTGCTTCGCTATAAGATTTATAAATCAGATTTTCAATTTCCTGCTGGGTGCGTGCAGTGAGAAGTTCTGTGGCAGAGCGTTTGAGTTCGGCAGCCTGAATATTTTTGTTTTTATCGATCCCGGAAAACAGGTTATAGCGTGCGGCAATCCCGACAATCCAGTTTTCATTTTGATCCAGACTATATTCGCCAAAAGCAAAAACATTCGGTTTTTTCGCTGCTTGCTGGGCTTTGACATTGGCTTGAGCTAATTGAGTATCCAGCTGCATTTTTTGAATCAGCGCAGAGTTCTGACTAAAGGTTTTCAGCAGATGATTTAAGGCCTGTGGCTCGGTTTTATTGACAAATAAAGGCGTCGAAAGTTCGGTGATGCTACTTTCCTGAAGCAGATTATTGAGCTGGAACAGGGCAGCATTCAAATTGGCCTGCGTATTTTGCTGGCTGCGCTCGGCATTATTGCGTGCCACTTCAAACTGCATGCGGTGGCCTTTACTGATAAAACCTTGCTGTTCCATCTTTAAGGCATTGCGATAATGCTGCTGCATGGCATTCAGATTAAACAGCGCAGCTGCATGCAGTTGCTTTTGGAGCTGTACATTAAAATAACTTTGAATCAGTTCAAAACGCTGCGTGTCTTGCTGCTGTTTGTTGCTGAGCTGACTACGACCGACCTGAATATTGGCGATTTCTTTAGCGTTGCTTGTCAGTCCACCGGTATAAAGCGGCATCATGACTGAAACCGTCGGGCGAATGACCTGATCATCCAGCACGACATGCGAACTATCAGGAATTAAGCCAACTCCATTTTGAATAGGTTGTCTTAAACTATTTTTTAGCGGGTCAGCCAGATCACCTAAGTTCAGTTCATCAATTCTATTATTGACACCATTCGTTAAGGATTGCTCTAAATTATTTTTTAATGCACCTAAAGGCAGATCGAGTTCATTATGAAAGGCATAAGCACGAACATTCAGATCGACTCTCGGCAGGCCTATACCTTTCACTGCTTCAGCTTCAAGTTTTGAGGCCTGTTCCAGACTTTGATAGGCTTGGCTGCTATAAGAATTTTGCAACAAATGACGTTCAGCGTCCTGAAAGCTGATGCTCTGCGCATGAGCAAAGCTGCCATACATCATCGATGCAAGCAAATTTAACCCCCAGACAAGCTGTCTTTTATTTTTCTTTGAGTTCATAAAGTCGCTAAACTGATTTAAAGCCGGTGATGTTATCCGGCTAGTATAGATTAAAAGTTCGTAGATAGAACTAGTGTAAAGTTATAGTATTGTTTCTTGTACATTTGTCTATAAAAAAGGAAGCTTATGCATCCTTAATTAACCCGAATCGCGGATAAGAAATTGACTTGCAAAATAAGAGGACTAGAGCCATCAGTTGAGTTACCACACCAAACTCACAACTCTAGTCCTGATGTTCAATAGTACCGAATTATTCAGCGTAATTGATGATTTTTTCTTAAATTTGAATCAACTTATTGGGAGTTTCTCAAACAAAACCGTGGTTCCTTAAGAATCAGAGCTGCTCAACTTACAATTTCAGAAATCTGCTTTATTGCCATTTGGTACAAATGCTCTCATTTCAATAATTTCAAAGCCTTTTTCACCTGGCTAAAAGAAAATAAAAGCCATTTATTTAAGTACTTGTCTTGCTATCAAAGGATGATTCATCTGATCAATATGCATGAATTAGCTTTACACGCTTTACATGTGGCACTGATGAAAGGCCAAGGTACACAATATTTATGGATTGATTCAACAACTCTGCCAGTTTGTAAAACTCAACGTATTCAGCATCATAAATCATTAGTCCAAATTGCATCACGTGGTAGAAGCTCAATTGGCTGGTTTTATGGCTGTAAATTACATATTGCGATGAATCAATTTGGTGAAATTGCCTGTTCTGCTTTATCGAATGGACATGTTGCTGACATAAAAATGGTTGAGCAATTGGTTGCTGGTGTAGAAGCAAAACTTTACGGGGATCGAGGTTACATCAGCCAAGAATTAAAAATTAGATTGAAATATCAAGGTATTGATTTAATTACTTATCATCGAAAGAATATGCAGGCTATTCAACTCTGTGCATCAGATGAATATCACCTAAGACAACGCAATAAGATAGAAACATTATTCAGTTTATTGAAGGGGCAATACAATTTAGTGACGAGTAAAGCACGTAGTCTTCATGGGTTTCTGAGTGGAATTTACGCCTCACTATGTGCATATCAACTCACTCATCAAAATAAGCCAACAATTCAAATTAAGGAATCATCGGCTTAAGCAGGATTCGAGTTAAATAAGCTTTCAAAATAGCTTGATACACTAAAGCTATTTTAAGCAGGCAATGAATATGAAAGAAAACGCTAAAGAAAAATAAAAAAAACAGCGTATGATTTACTCAATGGAATTTTAGATGATGCAGACAAGATGATCCGTAATGATTGGTCACGTGCCGAAATACAAGAAATTTATGACTTGCCTTTAATGGATTTACTGTTTCAGGCACAGCAAATTCATCGCCAAAACTTTGAACCGAATACTGTTCAGGTCAGTACTCTGCTTTCAATTAAAACGGGCCGTTGTCCGGAAGATTGTAAATACTGTTCGCAATCTGCACATTATGATACTGATCTGGAAATTGAAAAACGCGTAGAAGTACAAAAGGCGATTGCTGAAGCCAAACAGGCCAAAGCTTCCGGTTCGACCCGTTTTTGCATGGGCGCAGCATGGCGTAACCCGCATGAACGCGATATGCCGTATGTGCTGGAATTGGTGCAGGAAATCAAGAAACTGGGCATGGAAACCTGTATGACCCTAGGGATGCTGAATGCCTCACAAGCGGAACGTCTGAAAGATGCAGGGCTAGATTATTACAACCACAACCTTGATACCTCACGTGAATATTATGCCAATGTCATCAGTACACGTAGCTTTGATGACCGCTTAAATACGCTTGATCATGTGCGTAATGCCGGAATTAATGTCTGTAGTGGCGGTATTGTCGGCTTGGGCGAAGGCGTACAAGACCGAGTCGGTTTGTTATTTGAACTAGCGACTATGCCGATTCACCCGGGTTCGGTGCCCATAAATATGCTGGTTCCTATTGAAGGCACACCACTGGCCGATGTTGAAAAACTGGATGTGATTGACTGGATTCGTACTATTGCGGTAGCACGGATTATTATGCCGAAGAGTTATATCCGCTTGTCGGCAGGTCGTGAATCTCTCTCTGACTCTGATCAGGCACTGGCATTTATGGCTGGAGCTAACTCATTATTTTCAGGTGATAAATTGCTTACTGCCCCGAATAGTGGTGAAGGTAAAGACAAAGCCTTGTTTGCTAAATTAGGCTTAAAAGCTGAAGCTGCCAAGAAAACAGCTAAAGAATTGGCTGTAGATGCGATGCAACCTGCTTAATTAATCGTGTAACAAACAGGGATCATTTCAACTTGAACCGTACCGGGTTTGTCGGAGACCAACTTTCCAGAGATGAGAAGCATTGCTTCGCAAGGATTTTGATGATCAGCACTAAAATTACGTTTCACTAAATCATCTGCTCTTTTTTGATCATCTCGGCTACGGGTGGTTTGTTTATTCTTACCACGCCAAACACCTTGTATACCTAGCTTCTGCATCAATCGAGCAACTGTACAGCGTGCAATAATATAACCTTCACGTTTCAGTTTTTGCCAGACTTTACGTACACCATATCGACCTGAACTTTCTTTCCAAATTCGTTTAATTTGTTCAGCATGATGCTCATCATGTAGATCTCGTTTCGCTCGATGTTCTGGATTGTCCGCGAGATCTAAAGTCCGGTAATAGGTTGGAGCCGCGATCGGTAAAATTCTACAAATCGCTTCAACACCATATAACGCCTTATTATTATGGATAAAATCCATCATTATTTGTGTGGGCGGTCGAGCTCCGCCTGGGCGAAAAAGCGGCTGCTTTACGTAGAATTTCATTCGCACGTTGCAGTTCTTTATTTTCGCGTTCCAGTTGTTTGATACGTTCTGGATCTGAAAATTGTTGTACTTTGATTGGATTTTGTTGATCTAAGTATTTTTGATACCAAACATGTAGGGTTTCAGGAGTACAACCAATCTTAGGCGCAATTGCGGAAAATGCTGCCCAATTCGATGGATAATCTTTTTCAGATTCAATTAGTAATTGAACCGCTCTTTCTCTGATTTCAGGGGTATATTTGGGTTTTGTCATCGGGACACTACGCTTCGCTACGTCT
>NZ_DEZM01000213.1:0-5754 GCF_002364825.1 Acinetobacter sp. UBA3132
AAACGCAATCGTTCTCAAAAGATGCCAAGCAGACGTGCACAGAAAACAGTAATCAAAGAACGAAATCTGAATCCTGTGCTTGACTCTTGGGGGGTAAAAAACAGGACATTTTAATTGGTGAATAACATACAAGTCTACTCTACATTTTTTTAGCACTCCTTTGACCCTGAAGTGAAGGAAAAAAGCCTAGATTTAAGCATAATAGCTATTTCGTTTCTTAGAAAATCGTTCAAGCTGCTTTAAGAACCCTTCAAAATAGTCTCTCTGTTTTTCATCCGTTCTAAAACCTGCATATAAGGTTCGGCGTAATCCTTCAGGTGAAACACATTCTAGACGTCGTGACGTGACCCAGCCTTTCGCTTCATATTCATCCACTACCCAATCAGGAAGCGCTGCAATACCACGTCCGCTCGCCACAAGCTGAATCAGCATTTGGGTTAAGTCAGTGGTTCGAATGTTTTTAGGTTGAATATTTGCAGGAATAAATAGTTTCGACATGATATCTAAACGATGTTTATCCACTGGATAAGTAATCAGTGTCTCTTCAGCTAACTCTTGAGCGGTAATTTGTTCTACACGTACCAATGGATGGGTTGTTGATAAAACAAGTCGCGATTCATATTCAAATACCGGAAAGTATTCAACACCTTTTAAAGCGATTGGATCTGCTGTAATCAGTAAGTCAAATTCGCCATTTTGCAATAACTCATGTGGATTCGCTTCAAATCCTGATGCGAAGTCTAAATCGACATCTGGATATTGAATACGATACTGATTTAATAGTGGCATAAGCCAATCGAAACAACTATGGCATTCAGAAGAAAATGTGATTCGACCTGTTTGACCATGCAGAATTCTACTGATATCAGCTTGTGCGATTTGTACTTGTGGCAAAATCTCATCTGCTAGTTTTAGTAGACGTTGACCAACATTAGAAAAAGTAATAGGCCGAGTCTTGCGGTTCACGATCTCAACACCCATCCACTGATCAAGCTCACGTAGCTGATGAGATACCGCTGAAGGTGTAATGCAAAGATCGCTCGCAGCTGCGACTAAAGAACCATGTTCTCTTAAAGCTGAAAGCATTTTTAAGTGTTTTAATTCGATCATCTTGGGAGAAACTCAAATCATTGTCCTTGTAAGGATACATTAAAAGCAAAGATTAAAAGCCCACATGAAGCAGGCTATTTAACATGATGAATGATCATTGCGTAATATCAAATGAATCCTTTCACAAGGAAAAAGCATCCAACAATGACCAATAAAACGGCAAAGCATTTCTTCAACATTACTGGCGATAAGGCATGTGCAGCCTTCGCACCAAATTTTGCAGTGATGAAACTCATGATACTGATACCAATGAAGGCATAAATATGAACATAACCAATAGTATTCGGCACATTGATTTCAGCATTCATGCCAAAAATCATAAATCCTAATGCACCTGCAACCGCAATCGGTAACCCACACGCCGCAGATGTTCCAACAGCCTTCTGCATGACCACACCATAGCGATTCAAATATGGAACCGTCAGACTTCCACCACCAATACCAAAGATTGCTGATGCGACCCCAATCACACTACCTGCAGCAACTTGTTGACCTGATGAGGGTAACGTTTTCGTTGGGTCAATTGCTTTTTTGGCACCTGTAAACATCGTATATGCGACCCAAATCAGAAATAAGCCAACAATGATTTGTAGATGTAATCCTGATATCAAACCAGCAATACCTGCCCCAAAAAAACAACCAATTGCCATAGGTGGCGCTAGATTTTTAAAAACAGGCCAAATCACAGCACCAGTTTTATGATGCGCCATCAATGAGCTAATCGAGGTTACAACAATGGTTGCCAAAGATGTACCTAATGCGAGGTGCATAACCACATCGGGGTCATAGCCCATTTGGGTAAAGACAATAAAAAGCAGTGGTACAATAATCGTACCACCGCCGACACCAAACAGCCCTGCTGCAAAACCAGCAAAAGCACCGATGATTAAAAAGGTTATAAGTTCCACAATAGACTAACTTTTAAAAAGATGAAGGAATTAAGGTATTGAGTTAAGCGTGTTCTAACTGCCCTACTTGATGATAAGCACGGTTAAAATACACCAGACTTTCTTCTTGATCGCTTTGTTGAACTTGAAGCACACGACACATGAAAATACTGTGTGTACCGACTTGCTGAATATCTTGAATCTCACAGTCAAAACTGACCAAGGCATCTTTCAAAATAGGTGAACCGGTTTCCATCGTACTCCAATCACCGAGTTTGAAACGATCTTCTGAGCTGAATTTACTTGAAGCAAAAGCATTTGAAAGCTGTTCATGCTGAGTACTTAGTACGTTTACAGCCAAGACTTTATTTTCAACAAAATGGGCATGTGAACGGGAGGATTGATTCATACAGACTAATAACATTGGCGGTGTATCCGTCACGCTACATACGGCAGATGCAGTAAATCCATGCATACCTGTTTCACCCGAAGTCGTAATAACATTCACTGCTGTGGTGAGTAAAGACATTGCATTTCTAAAGTCTGTTGCTTCAATCATCTCTTTCATCTCAAATGTACATATCACGTGCTCGTGCATAAAGCTGGACAAATGACCTTGCGATGATTTGTTCTGCTTCGCACGAGACTACGTTTGATTAAGCTTCTAGCTCTTTACGAACAATGGCAGCACCTGCGCTTAAAGCTTCAAGTTTGCCACGTGCCACTTGGCGAGATAGCGGTGTCATACCACAGTTAGTTGAAGGATACAGTTTATCTGCATCAACAAATTGCAATGCTTTGCGTAGCGTATTTGCTACTTCCTCTGCAGTTTCCACTTGAGTGGTTGCCACATCAATTGCACCCACCATCACTTTCTTACCACGGATCAATTCGATTAAATCCATTGGTACACGTGAGTTTTGGCATTCAAGTGAAATAATATCGAGCTTAGATTGTTGTAGTTTCGGGAATGACTCTTCGTATTGACGCCATTCATTACCTAAAGTTTGTTTCCAATCTGTATTGGCTTTAATGCCGTAACCATAGCAAATATGAACGGCTGTTTCACATTTTAGACCTTCAAGCGCACGTTCTAAGGTTGGTACACCCCAGTCATTCACTTCATCAAAGAATACGTTAAACGCAGGTTCATCAAATTGAATAATGTCTACGCCTGCTGCTTCAAGTTCTAAAGCTTCTTGGTTCAAAATTTTGGCAAATTCCCAAGCCAGTTTTTCACGGCTCTTGTAGTGTCCGTCAAAAAGTGTATCAATCATGGTCATTGGACCAGGCAACGCCCATTTAATTGGCTGACTGGTTTGGCTGCGTAAAAATTTCGCATCGTCTACAAACACTGCTTTTTTACGAGAAACTTCACCCACAACTGAAGGTACACTTGCATCATAACGATTACGAATACGCATGGTTTCACGCTTTTCGAAATCCACACCTTCAAGATGTTCAATAAACGTAGTTACGAAGTGCTGACGGGTTTGCTCACCGTCACTTACGATATCAATACCAGCAGTGACTTGCTCATGTAATGATAATTTCAAAGCATCACGTTTGGCTTCTAATAACTCTTCGCCTTCAAGTTTCCATGCAGACCATAATTTTTCAGGTTCAGCTAACCAAGACGGTTTTGGCAAGCTACCCGCAGTTGAAGTTGGGAGTAAAAGTTTCGGTTGTGTAAGCGCCATGTCTAATCTTCTTTCTCTAAATTCGTCAGTCTGTGTGTCAATTCGATGTCTTAAGCAGCTGTTTCGATCTTAAAGTTTGCTGCCCATTCATTTAAAATATCTTGATATGGTTTGATGAAGTTTTCTTCTGTCCATTTACCTTGCTTAACCGCCAACTCACCACGTTCAACACGGTCATAAACGATACGTGTCAGTGAGTAATCGCCATAGCTCAAGCTTGGTTGATACTGCACACCTGCCGGAGAGTTGGTGTTGTAAATTTCAGGACGATAAATTTTTTGGAAGCTTTCCATGGTTGCAATCGCGCTGATCAATTCAAAATCAGTATAATCACGGACTAAGTCGCCAGCGAAATAGAATGCTAATGGTGCATTACCACCTTCTGGTTTGAAGTAACGTACACGTAAGCCCATTTTGGCGAAATATTCATCAGTACGTGAATATTCATCATTTTTGTATTCCACACCCAAAATAGGATGTACGTTGGCTGTACGGAAATACGTTTTAGAGGTTGAAACGCTTAAGCAAATGACAGGTTGTTTTTTAAATTCTGCTTTAAATACATCTGAATTGACTAAATGTTGATAAAGCTTGCCATGTAGATTACCAAAATCTTCAGGTTTTTCACCGACGCCACAACCGAGTTGAGGCAATACCACACTGAAGTCGTAATCACGCACATAAGATGAAAAGCTATTGCCAATCATGCCTTCAATACGCTCACCCGTATGATGGTCGATGATGGTGCTTTTGAGTGTTTCAATAAATGGAAAGGTTTGGCCATTGCCTTCGATATCAATTTCAGCAGAAATGATGTCGATCTCAAGTGAGTAGCGATCACCTTTAGGATTATCAACGGTCGCTAAGCTATTAAAACGGTTGTTAATCATCGCAAGGGTACGATGCAAGTTTTCTTCACGGCTTTCCCCACGTGCCAAATTGGCAAAATTTGTGGTTAAACGTGTGCTTTCTGCTGGCGTGTAGTTTTCATCAAAACGGATACGTTTAATTGAACACTCAAATGCTGTACTCATGGAGATTGCCACCTAAAAATTTTATAAAAAGCTAAATTTCTGAATGGCTGTATTTAAACGTGAATAAGAAAGTGAGTAAAACGATATAAATTCAGCTTAAGATGAGAAATACTCATCTTAATAAATTAAAGATGCTGAGGATTTTTAGTTATTCAGTAAGTTAAGTGGCTATCTAAAATCTTTATCTGAAATTGATAATGTTTTTTGCAACTCTACCAAAGATAATAAATCTCCAACTATCAAGTATGTGTAAAGGCTTTGTTGCACAAAGATTTGAAATGCAAAGCGCCCCTAATTGAGCCAAATTTAAGGCGTAACTTGGGTAAATGGTCGACCTAATTCCGTAAATCTGTTAAGGACTGCTACACGTGCATGAATTTCATTCACTTGGCTATCAAAACTCCTTGCACTGAGTTTATCTCCTAATAATTTGATGCAATGCATCTTAGTTTCAACCAAACTTCGACGATGATAGCCTGACCATTTTTTCCATAGTGTCCTACCTGAGAAGCACTGCTTCGCAAGATTAACTGTTCGAAGTAAGTCATTTCGCTCTAGCGAGCTACTCTTTGTATCTTTCCATGGTTTCGCATTTTTTCTAGGTGGAATCACTGCAGGCCCTTGCCGATCTGCAATGACCTGACGGCATTGCTTGGTGTCATAAGCTCCATCGGTATAAACAGAGTCAATCTGCTCATCTTGTGGAATCTGATTACGTAAATCATCAAGCACCTGTGAATCACTGACATTATTGGTTGTGAGCTCAATAGCGCGTATTTGAGGGGTTTTAGCATCTATACCAATTGTAGTTTACGCCATTGGCGACGACATTCAGGTCCATGTTTCTTGCGCTTACACTCGCCCTCACCTAGAAACTTCATGCCTGTAGAGTCCATGAGTAGATGTAGCCCATCACGACTTTTTTAGTAGCTGATTGCAATATCAATATGCTTTTATCTTCTACAAAGCGTGGTGTAATCTGGTGCTATCCAATTTAATCCGCAAAGTTTAATCAGACTTTGC
>NZ_DEZM01000050.1:0-5891 GCF_002364825.1 Acinetobacter sp. UBA3132
CTGGATTCGAACCAACGGATGGCGAGATCAAAACCCGCTGCCTTACCACTTGGCGACGCCCCTAATTTGATGACTGTAAGATGGCAGGGGCGGCTGGATTCGAACCAACGGATGGCGAGATCAAAACCCGCTGCCTTACCACTTGGCGACGCCCCTACTACAGTACATCTACAGGTGAAAAATGGCAGGGGTAGCTGGATTCGAACCAACGGATGGCGAGATCAAAACCCGCTGCCTTACCACTTGGCGATACCCCTAACAAACCTTAAAATGACGTAATGGTGATTCTTGTAAACTATTCACCAGGTAAGCTTTACATGGTGCATTTTCAAGAATGTTGGTTACATTCATCTTTTCAGTTACTTCGATAAACACGCAGGCACCTGTACCTGTAAGCTTTGCAACACCGAACTGGTCGAGATACTGCATTGCTTCATCGACTTCAGGATATAAGCTTCTTGCCAGTGGCTCAAAGTTATTTCCGAAATCAGATGGCGTTATCTGATAGGCGCAAAATTTAGAGTTCTTCGTGTCTCTTGTCAACGTTTTTTGTGAAAAAAGCAGTTGAGTGCTGATAAAACAGTCAGGTTTGAGCACAATGAACTGTTTTTGATCTAAGTCAATGAATGTTAAGTGTTCACCGATGCCTTCTGCCCATGCATTTCGGCCATAAACAAAAATCGGCACGTCGGCACCAAGCTTGACACCCAGTTCAGCTAACTGCTCAATTGTTAGCCCACAATCCCAAAGCTGGTTCACGACAATTAAAGTGGTGGCAGCATTCGATGAACCACCACCCAGTCCAGCACCCATCGGAATATTTTTTTCCAGACGGATTTTTAGACCCGAATAAGCTTTTGCATAAGGTTTAAGCACCTGAATCGCACGATAGATCAGGTTTTGTTCCAGATCGACAGATGCCAGCCCTTCAATCTGAATCTGTTTATCTGCAGTTTGCTCAAACTCCAGCCAGTCGCACAAATCAATCAGCTGAAAAATACTTTGCAGCTCATGATAACCATCTGGTCGGCAACCCGTAATGTGGAGAAACAAATTCAGTTTAGAAGGCGAGGGAACACGAATCATGGTTAAGTTTCAATCAAATGCATTAACGATTTTGAATCACCATTGTAATACGGTTTTCACCGCCATTCCCAAGTGTCTGTTTTAAAATCAGGCGGTTTGGCAGACGTGCCTGTGCTGCATAACTGAGATCCACGGTCCAGCCATCTTCAATAATCTGGCTGATGCGTTGAGTATCATCTTTTTGCAATTGGGCATTGCTGGTCGCAGGACGAGCCTGTACCCAATCGACCAGATGGGTAATCGGTGCCTGCCAGCCAGTTGCACGTTGCAGTAGCTCTTCTGGTGTAGCAGCTTTAATCAGACCTGTTTTGGCGCTATTCAGCGAAACTTGACCAGGTTGGCCAGTGATCTGGGTTTTGCCTACGCCCAGAATACCCGTCAGTTCAATATCAAATTGTTCCTGCTGCTGTGCCCAGGTGAAGAAGGCACTGCCACTTTGTTGTGGGGTACGCACACCAATCTTGCCTTGGAGCTGGAATTCATTTTCAGCAGTTGGAATTGCCGATGTGGCAGGTTGTTTGGGTTGCGCGATCTGCTGACAACCGGTCAGAATCAAAGTGCCTGATGCAAGGAAGCAACAGGCCAGCTGGCTAAGCTTAGGCATAATAGAATTAACTCGTTTTCATCGGTGGTGATAACAATAACGAATGAAGCTGCTTTAATTCAGGATCATCCGGATAATTTTGTTGTAATTGTTTAAAGACTTGTTGGAATTGTTCAATATCACCGTTCATGTACAGTGAGCGAGCCAGTCGTACGCCAATTTTTGCGCTCGGATTCAGGTTGTAGGCTTTTTCCCAAGCTAGAGCAGCAGTAGCAAAGTCATTTTGCTGATAGCAGATAAAGCCGAAGGTATCTAAAATCGAGGCTTGCTCAGGAGCATATTCCAGTGCTTGCTCGACATAACGACGGGCTTCTTCCAGACGACGGTTCTGCATTGCCAGTGTATAGGCATAGGCATTCAAATAAGCTGGATTATTCGGTTCAATGTTCAATAAGCGTTTCAGCAACTGATCGAGCAGAAGACGATCCTGATGTGGATCTAACAATAGTACTTGAGCATAGACCAGTTCCGGATCATCTGGCAGGTTGTTGCTGGCTTCCTCCAGTAGACGCAGGGCAGCTTTCTTGTTGTCCATCTTTTTTAAGATATCTGCCTGAGCCAGATACAGAAAACTGGCATGTTGTGGATAATTAACCCGTTCCTGGGTCAGGAAACGCAGGGCATCTGTCAGTTTTTCCTGCTTGCTGAAGATAGAGATCATGTTACGCCTGGAAACGGTATACAGGCTGCCATCCACCAGACGGTAATAGGCCTTGGCAGTTTCATAATGCTGCTTACGCTCGGCATTGATCGCCAAATAATAATAAGCTTCATTCTGATACTGATCTGAGTAGCGCAGTTCGACCAGATATTTTTCTGCTTTGTCGTACTCTTCAAGGTCAATACTGGTCAGGCCTGCAATAAATAAGGCCTCTTCATGCGTAGGCCATTTTTTTAGAATGGTCTCCAGTTTTTGCAGGGCTAATCTAGTTTCATTGAGCTTGATCAGGTATTTGACTTCAGCCAGGCGCACTTCGATATTGTTGCGGTTTTTGTTGCTGGCTTTTTCATACCATTTTAAAGTCTGTTCCTGGTCATCTAAGGCCTGTAACAGATTGGCCTTCAGCAGAATATAGCCCGTAGATCTGGGACGCTTCTTTAGGGCACGGTTAATGGTCAGCAGTGCCTGTTCAAACTGACCATTCTGGGCTTCCAGTCCTGCGACCAGGACAAGAATAGAGGGGTTATTTTTGGCTTTGCTGGAACTGAGTGCCTGTATCAGATAATTTCGATCGTCAGTATCTGTTGGGACGATTCCTGCAAGAATTTCTTCCAGATCGGCACTGTCATCAATCTGTAGAATTTTATCTAGGGTTTCTGCTGCCAGTTCATATTCGTGGGCTTTTAAGGCGATATGCGCCAGATAGAACATTGCTGGGACATCTTGTGGTTCCTGAACTACCCAATGTGTCGAAATATCAAGGGCTGCACGCAGATCATCATGTTCCAAAGCAACATTCAAGGCACGCTGTTTTACTGTGGTGGAATTACTCTTGATGGCCAGCACAGTATAGTTATGTAGTGCAGTTGGAATGTCATTGGAAGCTAAAGCAAACTCGGCGATCATACTCTGTTTTATTGCTTCATAATTTGGGTTGGCATGGTAAACTGTTCCTGCTGCCTGAAGCTGGGCAGTGGAAGCCATGCTACCCACAAGTAAGAATGTGGTAGAATATTGCTTAATTGTATGGCCGTGACCACGGCTGTTGATATATCGCAATTTTTTCTTGATCCAAGTAATGCTTTTTATGACACCGATGTTGCACAATAGCATAAATTTAGTGAAATGATGACCTGATATGTCTTTCTTTGCATTGGGTGTCAACCATCAAACTGCCTCTGTAGAACTTCGTGAACAAGTCGCTTTTAATCCTGAAAAATTAAGTGTCTTGCTTGCTGAACAAAGCCAGCACTCTGAGTTGAATGACATGGTGGTGGTGTCTACATGTAATCGAACTGAAATCTACGCGATGTCTGACAATGTCGACATGGTGCTGAACTGGCTCGCCCAAAAAAATGGGGTTAATGTCAAGCAGCTGCAAAACCATGTGTATCGCTATGAAAATGCTCAGGCAGTTACTCATCTGATGCGTGTCGCCAGTGGTCTGGATTCACTGATGTTAGGTGAGCCACAGATTCTGGGACAGGTAAAAACCGCTTTATCCCTGGCTAAAGAAGCTCATACCGTTTCGCCAAACCTCAACCGTATATTTGAATATGCCTTCTATGCAGCCAAACGTGTGCGTTCGGAAACTGCAGTGGGGAGTCATGCTGTATCGATGGGGTATGCGGTGGCACAGCTGGCGATTCAGGTTTTTTCCAAGCCAGAAAAACTGACCGTCATGATTGTTGCCGCAGGTGAAATGAATAGCCTGGTGGCCAAGCATCTGGCGGAAATGGGTGTCGGTAAGGTCATTATCTGCAACCGTACCCGCGCACGTGCTGAAAGCCTGGCACAGGAAATCGCGCATCGTGTCGATGTTGAAATTATTGAATTTGATCAGCTGGCAACGAACCTGCATCGTGCTGATGTCATTTCCAGTTGTACAGGTAGTCTGCATCAGGTGATCCATTTTGCTGATGTCAAAGCGGCATTAAAGAAACGCCGTTACCAGCAAATGCTACTGGTTGATCTGGCTGTACCGCGGGATATCGATGCCAAGGTTGAAAAGCTGGATGGAGTCTATCTCTATGGTGTCGATGACCTGCAAAGCGTGATTGAGGAAAACCTGGCACAGCGTCGTCAGGCGGCGGTTGAAGCGGAAGTAATGGTCAATCAGCTGGCAACTGAACTGGTTACCCAACAGAAAGTAAATCTGGCAGGTGACACTATTCATGCCTATCGTGATTATGGTGAACAGTTACGTGAAGAAGAACTGGCCCATGCCATGCAACGTATTGCCAAAGGTGATCTAGCTGTAGAGGTACTGGCAGATTTATCACATCGTCTGACTCAAAAGCTGCTGCATCCCACTTCGATCGTACTGCGTGAAGCCGCCAAGGCTGAAGATCCAAGCTGTTTTGAGATGGTACAGCATACCTTGCATGAGGTCATGCTAAAACGCCGTAAACCAAAGCACTAGATGTTTTCGATCCAATAAAAAATGGAGATCTACATAGATCTCCATTACTCAACTTAAAAATAAGAAAATTATTCTTCAAGCAGTGTCATCGTACGCTTCCGGTCAATCTCAAAAATCTGCAACTTCAGATTCTTCATTTCTTCAATACTGCTAAATTTCTTCGACTTAATCTTGTTTTTTAAACATTGATATTGCAGCTTGGTCGAGAAATCAGCTGCCAGCTTGTCTGCCTGTTCAGGAGAAGAGGTATAGTCGCTGACATTGGCATGTTGCAGGATGTGCTGTAATTCATGGTGATGTGCGGCACAGGCACCGAGTACATAATAAGTCGACAATTCTGGATCATCTGGTAGATCATCAAAAATCACATTCAGAATATTCAAGATCTTATAGAGCAATTGGTCCGGTGAAACCAAGGCACGCAATGGTTCAAAATGAATGTACAAATAGGGATGATTCAGCAAGATTGCAATTACATATTCTTCAGCATCAATCTTAGTACTAAAGCTTAAGCTTGCGTCATTATTAACCTTGGGTTGCCATTTGCGGTTAAAGCCCAGTTTTTCCCGGAAAAACTGTTGCAGCAAATAGCGATAAGAACCTTGCTTTGGTAATAGCTCGGTCAGCTGACGCAACTCTGCCATGACCTGGCTTTTACCCTCAGGTGTAGTCACATCATGGTTTTGAGCCAGATGAGCAAATACAAAATCGGATAACAGCGGAGCCTGATCTAATAGACGGCGAAAGTTTTCAATGCCTTCACGACGGATCAATGAATCTGGATCATGGTCATTTGGCAGTACAAAGAACTTCAACTCACGACCATCATTGAGTAACGGCAGGGCAATCTCAAGTGTACGTCGTGCCGCTTTCTGACCGGCAGCATCACCGTCAAAGGCAATCGTGATACGATGATTCTGCTTGAACAGGATATTCAGATGTTCGGTATTACTGGCAGTCCCCAGTGTCGCCACAGCACCATGAATGCCATATTGCTGCAAGGCAATGACATCCATGTAGCCTTCGACCATCAGCCACTCTTGGGCTTTCTGCTTACGGCCCTCATACAGGCCATACAGCAACTGGTTCTTATGGAAAACTTCCGAATCCGGCGAGGC
>NZ_DEZM01000050.1:5951-15834 GCF_002364825.1 Acinetobacter sp. UBA3132
GAATCCGGCGAGTTGATATATTTCGGCTTGATTTCATCATTGAGCGCACGGCCACCAAAGCCGACCACGCGACCTTTCGCATCCCGAATCGGGAAAATCACCCGGTCACGAAGCAGGTCGAAATCACGACCATTGTCGCTGGTACGAATCAAACCTAAGAGCTTGAGACCTTCAATATCCTGCGGGAAAGCTTTTTCCAGGTGCTGCCAGTCTTCCGGTGCATAGCCTAAGCGCCAATAGGCAATTGTTTCAGCACTGAGGCCACGTTGGCGGAAATACTGCTGTGCACTGGCACTATTCGGTAACTGGCGCTCATAGAATTGTGCGATATTTTCCAATAAGTCAAACAGGTTGCCTTCCTGAGGCGCGTCCTGCATTGGCATTTGCTCAAAAGCAGCAAACGGATCGCTATAGTAATCCTGTTCAGGATTCTGAAACTCTGCAAAAGGGTCAAAACTGGCTGTCGATCCAGTATCACTGGCAGTTGAAAATGCCTGATTCGGATTATTGGATGTATTGGTTGCTGCCTTTGGCGCAGACGGTTTTGTTGCAGCTTTAGGCTTCGCTGCTTCACGCTTATATTTAAGCTTGCTGGATTCCTGATTATCTTTAGGTAATTCAATGCCGGTCTGACTGGACAGGTCTTTCATCACTTCAATGAAATTACGGTTGCCAATGTCCATTAAAAAACGGATAGCATTACCATTAGCCTGACAGCCGAAACAGTGAAAATACTGCTTGTCACGGTAAACGTGGAAAGAAGGCGATTTTTCCTGATGGAAAGGGCAACAGCCCGAATAGGTACGACCAGTTTTTTTTAATTTCACGAATTGACCAATCACATCGACAATGTCGGTGCGATCGAGAATCTGATCAATCGTATGTTGAGGAATGGCCATAGTCTGCTGAGCTTCTCGTGCTGCGTTTATAAGGTGTAAATCATTGAAAAATTAAGAGTAGGAACTAAGCCGGCTCTATATAAATTCCTTTGTATACCTTTTGCACGATTTGTTCAAGCGTTGCTCAGAAATGGCAAAAGGGCAAGTATGATACCTTGCCCTTTGCAAAATTGCACCTGTAACAGTCGGCTTATTCAGCAGTCGGCTCAGGCTGTTCAGTTTCCGTGTTTTTAGAACGATCTAACAAACCAAATGACATGCGATTGGTCAGGCTGCGTTCCTGTTTTGGTTCCGGAATATTGTCAGAACCTGAGTAGGTACGCGCTTCCTTACCGAATATCCCTAAGGTTGCACGGTTAAAGAAACTGCCTTCACTGCGTGCCGAACTTAAGTCCACTGTACCATCGGCATTCACCAGATTTGGATAGTTCAGTTTCAGCACTTCGATATATTGCTGTGAAGTTGCTTTATCACCGAGCTTGTCATAGCCATAGGCAATGGTCGCCAGAGCTTCCGGAGTTTGTGGCACTTGTGGGTAGTGTTCAATCACCCATTGCGCACGTTCAACAGCCGCAAGGTAAGCTTTACGCTTGATGTTAAAACGCGCCGCATTCATTTCATGCTCAGCCAGTTCCTGACCAATAAACTTCATACGTTGAGCAGCATCAACTGCATATTCGCTTGAAGGATAGCGACGAATAAAATCAACGAAGTTCTGATAAGCCACTTTCAGATAGCTGACATCGCGGTGTGACTGTTTCAGTTTGGTATAGCGCAGCAGACCGTTATAGTTCTGCTCCATGTTGGCTACACCACGCACATAGTAGGCATAGTCCACATTTGGATGTTGTGGATTCAGGCGGATGAAGCGTTCAGCCAATGCTACTGCACCTTCAAAATCCTTTTGCTGGAATTTGACATAGATCAGATCCAGTTGCGCCTGAGCTGCATACTGACTGGTAGGGAAATAGGTTTCCAGACCTTCAAGCTGACGTGCAGCATCACTATATTGCTGACGATCAAGCGCTTTTTGTGCTTTTTGAATATAAACCTGTTCGCTGGCTTCAGGGCCTTTATCCACGACGTCTTTTTTTGTTGGATTACTGCTACAGCCTACCATTGCCGATGCAACGCCTAACGTAATTGCAAGCATTGTCATTTTATAATGTGGTAGCGACATAAAAATTCCTCTGTTAATACGGGCAATGAGCTACAATTGCACTATTAAACCACTTTTGTCTGAATGAGCAAATGAGTCAAGCACAATCTTCCAATTCTAATTTCCCTGAAACTGATTTTAATTTACTTGAAGATTCTGAGGATGCAGATAACCATACTTCAGACACAACTGCAACACGTTTAGCGTTGCAATTTCAAGTGGATGAAACCTATCTGGGCCAGCGTATCGATCAGGTTGCCGCGATCGTATGGAGCGATTTTTCCCGCGAAAAGCTGAAACAGTGGATCAAAGACGGTAATTTATTGGTCAATGGCCAGCCTGTAAAGCCTAAATATAAATGTGATGGTTTTGAAACGCTTACATTAAATGTCGAGCTTGAGGCACAGACCCGCAGCCTTCCTGAAAATATTCCACTGGACATCGTCTATGAAGATGATGACATTATTGTGGTCAACAAACCAGTTGGCATGGTCGTGCATCCGGGTGCAGGCAATAGTTCTGGTACTTTGGTGAATGCGTTATTGCATCATTATCCAAAATCAGCAGAACTGGCGCGTGCCGGTCTGGTGCACCGTATCGATAAAGATACCTCGGGTTTACTGGTGGTTGCGAAAAATCTTGAAGCGCAATTCTCTTTAAGCCGTCAGCTTGAGAAAAAATCGGTGTACCGCGTTTATGATCTGGTTGTATATGGCAACATCATTGCCGGCGGTACCATTGATGAGCCAATCAAACGTCATCCGGTAGATCGTGTCAAAATGACCGTACTTCCAAGCGGTAAAGACGCGGTGACGCATTACAATGTGAAAGAACGCTTCCAGCACTTTACCCGTGTTCAAGCGCGTCTGGAAACTGGTCGTACCCACCAGATCCGTGTGCACTTTAGCTATATCGGTTATGGTCTGGTGGGTGATCAGGTGTATATGCCGCGTGTCCGTATGCCAGCCGGTGCTTCACAGTTGCTTGAAGATACCTTGCGTGGCTTTAAACGTCAGGCACTGCATGCTGCGACTTTAGGTCTGAAACATCCACGGACCAAAGAAGAAATGACCTTTAATGCGCCGTGGCCAGAAGATTTCACCAATCTGGTTGAAGTACTGCGCAGCGAAAACAAGGCTTATTAATTTCTTCATTTCCAGCATTGGTCATTAAAAGGGAAGAGACATGCAATTTGTACAAGGTTTGCCTCAAGGCGTTTATGTGGGGCAGACCCGTGTTCATCATGAACAGATACAGCCATCGGAGCAGCCAGAACTGGCGGGCTTTAACCTGGCATTGCATGTCAATGACAATCCGGCGCGTGTGCAAAAACATCGCATCCAGTTGCTAAAAGACTTCCAGCCTTTTGGCGTGGATAAAATCACCTGGATGACCCAGACACATAGCACCATCTGTCATAGCATTAATGAGCAGATGCCATTTACCGCACTGGTCGGAGATGGTCTGGTGACGCAGAGCAAAGCGCACGCCTTGATGATGATGACCGCAGACTGTTTACCTGTGGTGCTGGGAAATGCAGATGGCACAGAAGTTGCCAATTTACATGCAGGCTGGCGCGGGCTGGCAGGTGGGATTGTGGAAAATACAATTACTGCCATGCAGACTCCGCCGACTTGGGCATGGCTCGGTGCGGCGATTAGTCAGCCGTGTTTTGAAATTGGCGCAGAAGTAAAAGCAGCTTTCTGTTCCAAATATCCTGAACTGGACAGTGCATTTCAGACAGGAGAGGAGGCAGGCAAGCACTATGCCGATCTGTATGCAATTGCCCGTTATATCCTGAATCAACATGGTATCAAAACCGTGCTGGGGGGTGATCAGTGCTCTTACCGTCAGGCAGATGAATACTTCTCTTATCGCCGTGAAGCCAAGACCGGACGCATGGCAACATTCGTGTTTATGGCTTGAAAATGTTAAACTTGACTGAAATTCTTGGTTTTTAAGTATTATGTCCCTATCTTCCCAATCTGTTGCGATTGTTTATCACAGTCCTTATGGACACACGGCTAAAGTGGCAAATTTCATTGCCGATGGTGCACGGGAAACTGGTGTTCAGGTGCATATGATGAATGTCGAACATATAGATTGGGAGGTGCTGGACGCCGCAGATGCCATTATTTTTGGCTGTCCAACTTATATGGGGAGTCTGACTTCGGCGATGAAGCTGTTTATGGAACAGTCTTCGAAACGCTGGCTGGCGCGTGCATGGCAGGGCAAGCTGGCAGCAGCTTTTACCAATGGCGGCGGTCTCAGTGGCGACAAGCTGGCGGTATTGCAGCAGATTAATCTGTTTGCCATGCAGCACGGCATGTTATGGGCAGGTTTGCCATTAATGCCAACTGGACGTAGCGTAACTGACCTGAATCGTATGTCCAGCTTTTTAGGTTTGATGACTCAATCGGATAATGCACCTGTTGAAGTAACCCCACCTGAAGGGGATTTAAAAACTGCGCTGTGGTTCGGTGAATATATTGCCTTGACGCTGGCCCGTATGAATCTGAAGGCTTAATTGGATTCATAAAAAAACCTCCATTTCATGGAGGTTTTTTTATATTCAACTTTTAATCCATTATTTATGGAAAATTCGCGCTTTATCACGTTGCCAGTCACGGTCTTTTTCGGTGGCACGTTTGTCATGAAGCTGCTTACCTTTCACCAGAGCAATTTCCAGCTTGGCATGTGGACCTTTCCAGTAGCAGGCCAATGGAACGCAGGAATAACCTTTCTGGTTAATCGCACCCATCAACTTTTCAATTTCACGGCGATTCAGCAACAGCTTGCGGGTACGAGTTGCTTCAGGCACCACATGGGTTGAAGCGCTTAATAAGGGCTGAACCTGTGCACCAAACAAGAACGCTTCACCATTTTTAAAGGTAATATAACTTTCTACGATGGTCATACGACCAGCACGCATTGATTTGACTTCCCAGCCTTTTAATGAAAGCCCCGCTTCAAATTTCTCTTCAATAAAATAATCGTGGCGGGCACGTTTATTTAGTGCAATGGTACCGCCATTATTTTTTTTTACTACAATAGATGCTTTCGCCATAATCTGATACTTCCAAACGTGCTGCTATTGTACCGCAACTAGAAATAAGGTGAAGTTTTTTAAATTAATGAGGATTATTCACCAAAAAAACAAGTTTTTGCTAAAATAAGATTCTACATAACAAACAGAGTACAAATGGATGTCTAAAACTCGTGTGATTTATCCGGGGACTTTTGATCCAATTACCAATGGACATATTGATTTGGTAACCCGCGCAGCGCGAATGTTTGATGAAGTTGTGGTAGCCATTGCCATCGGTCATCATAAAAATCCGGTATTTAGTCTGGAAGAGCGTGTCGCATTGGCGAAAGAGTCATTGAGTCATTTGGACAATGTTGAATTTGTAGGTTTTGATGGTTTGCTCGTCAATTTTTTCCGTGAGCAAAAGGCGACTGCTGTATTGCGTGGTTTGCGTGCAGTGTCTGATTTTGAGTATGAATTTCAGCTGGCCAATATGAACCGTCAGCTGGACTCCCATTTTGAAGCGGTATTTTTAACTCCTTCAGAACAATATTCTTTTATTTCATCCACTTTGGTGCGTGAAATTGCTCGATTAAGAGGTGATGTGACCAAGTTTGTACCACCAAACGTGGTTGCTGCCTTCGAGCGTAAACTTCAACAAGGTTGGTAGCGTGTCTTTATATATCACCGATGAATGTATTAACTGTGATGTCTGTGAACCTGTATGCCCGAATGAGGCCATCTATATGGGTGAACTCATTTATGAGATTCATCCAGACCTATGTACAGAGTGCGTCGGACATCATGATCAACCGCAGTGCCAGCTGTTCTGTCCGGTGGATTGTATTCCACTGGATCCGAATCATGTCGAAACGCAGGAACAGCTGCAAGCCAAGTATGAAAAACTGACTGCTCAAAAAACATCAAGCAATTAGTCTCGATATTTGATACTATGCCGCTCGAAGTGAGCCAGACGATCGCTGCTGTGGAGATCTCCGTGATTGAAGCAGGGGAGGAAAGTCCGGGCTTCATAGGGCAAGGTGCCAGGTAACGCCTGGGCGGTGTAAACCGACGGCAAGTGCAGCAGAGAGTAGACCGCCTTCATTATGGTTCTGAGCAATCGGGATCGGAGGTAAGGGTGAAAGGGTGCGGTAAGAGCGCACCGCATGACTGGTAACAGTTCATGGCATGGTAAACCCCACCGGAAGCAAGACCAAATAGGGATCCTTTAGGCATGGCCCATGCTGGATCCGGGTAGGTCGCTTGAGCGTATGAGTGATTGTACGCCTAGAGGAATGATCGTTCTCGACAGAACCCGGCTTATCGGCTCACTTCACCAAATTTTGATCAATCAGTGCATTATGGGGTTGACGTTTTTTTTAGAAAAACTCATAATGCGCGCACAGTTTAAGGCTATGTAGCTCAGTTGGTTAGAGCACCGCACTCATAATGCGGGGGTCACAAGTTCAAGTCTCGTCATAGCCACCATATTCTGAAAAAACCCACTCCGATTGAGTGGGTTTTTTTATGGCTAAATGTTTTAACCTCCCACTCCTATTTGAATGAGCTGTTGAATATTTAAAAGACTTTGAGTCGCACTTTCTGTAATTTCGAGTAAACCCGTAATTTTTAGTAACTCTCCGAAAAGATTTTTTCCTTCTGTTGTTTGCGCATAAGCTTTGTAATCAGAATCGGTAACTATATGTCCGATGGTGCTATCAATCGTTTTATGGATGTTTTCTAAACCTAAAAAATTATAATTTTCTAGATCATTGATCAGGGTTTGCAATTGCTTTTTTACGTATAGCTTTACTTTATCCGAAGCTTGGCTCTGTAATGTTTCTGTCAGTTTGTCATTTAATGATTGTATGAGATCATCGATTAAACTTTGGTCAATAAGTTTAAAATGACGGTATTTATCCACTAGTGCGTCGTGTGTAGTCTCTAAAAGGAATAAATGTTCATCGTTAAAACTACTCATGAAATTGCTGTAATTGGAAGGTAAGTGGATGTTTAAAAAAGCTTGATTGATTGGCCCAGACCATTTGTTATATTGCTTTTCTAAAAAAGTTACACCCGTGCAAAAATTTTTTATTTCAAAAACATGGTTGTGGAGTTGGGAAATGCTTTGTGTAATTAAAGGTACATTTTCTATGTCAACTTTAAAAAAGTCTGATAAAACATCTAGCGTTCTTCCACTGCGTAAAGGGTGTTTACGTAGCTTTATTAGGGCTGTATGTAATTTTAATGCTTGGTTATCGTAGATCAATTTCATCCCCAGTATTTTGAATAAAAAATATACTATTAGGGTTCTGTTGTGTTATTCAAGTGAGCTATTTAAAAAAGCAGATAGTTTATTTACATCATCCGTCTGTAACTGCTCACGCATTTTTAGAAACTGCTTTTCATCTAAGTCATAAAGCTTAAGTGACAGCAGTTTTTTTATATCTTCATCAGGGAAACGATACTTAATAATTTTCGCAGGTACACCGCCAACGACTGCATAAGGTGGTACATCTTTCGTCACAACCGCACCTGTTGCCACCACAGCACCTTCGCCTAGCTTTACACCCGGCATAATCATGGCACGAGAGCCGATCCAGCAGCCATCACCAATGATCGTATCACCCGCAAGCTCAAAACCCCGTGTATCGAACGGAAACGCTGAAATCCAGTCGATACGGTGCAACTGGTTGCTACCCATCATAATCACGCATTCTGCGCCAAAACAGACGAAATTGCCGATATAAAGCTGATCAATTGGCTTCTCAGGCGTTGCAGGCTTATCATGTAAATAACGCACAACACAACGCTCAAAACCCTGATCCCAATAGGCTGAATAGTAGGAATAATTCCCTTTAATATGAATATTCGGGTTCTTCACGGTTTTTGAGATAAACTCGAACTCACACCAATGATTCACAGGCGAATTAATTAACTTTTCGGACATAGGGAGACAAGAACAATAAGGAATGGGTCATTATACCGAATTGCGCTGCAAGCTGAATCAACAATCTCGATCTAGTCCATGAAGAAAATTTTAAGGTAAATGCTGATCTAAGTGCTTTGAGGGATACGTGCAATGACTTTAATTTCAAAATCAAAACCAGCCAACCAGGTTACGCCCACAGCCGTCCAGTTCGGATAAGGTTTTTGGGTAAAAATCTGGTTTTTAACTTTTATAATGCTTTCAAACTGCTGTTGAGGATCAGTATGAAAAGTGGTGACATCGACAATATCATCAAAAGTACAACCAGCCGCTGCCAATGTTGCAGCTAAATTTTCAAAAGCCCGTTCTACCTGTTTTTCAAAATCTGGTTCGGGAGAACCATCTTCACGGCTACCGATCTGACCTGAAACAAAGAGTAAATCTTGCGATTTGATCGCAGCAGAATAACTATGTTGTTCATACAGGGCATGGCGGTCTTGTGGAAATATTGCAGTTCTAGTCATGGCTATTCTCTTCAAAAAATTACTATGAAAATCCTTTCTTAAAGCGTTTGGCAGTTTCACATACGCTTCGTATGTAAACATAATTGACATACGCTGCGTATGTCAATTAAAATTTTTGTAATGCTGAAGTGAGAATAGAAATGTCTGTTCGTGAATTAAAAATGGCCGAGACCCGTAAAAAACTGATTCAAGTGGCACGCCGTGCATTTGGAGAATATGGCTATGCAGAGACTTCAATGGATAAACTCACAGCAGAAGCAGGGCTGACCCGTGGTGCGCTATATCATCATTTTGGTGACAAAAAGGGTTTATTTGCAGCGGTGGTCGATCAGATTGATTCAGAAATGGCTTCATCTGCCCAGCAACATCTGGAGCAGCCTGATGACCTTTGGTGTGGATTAATGCTTGAAGGACGCACTTATATTGAACATGCATTAAATGCTGAGTTTCAACGGATTGTGCTGCGCGATGGCCCGGCCGTACTCGGTGATCCAGCACATTGGCCAAGTCAAAATAAATGCCTGCAGTCAACACGTGAATGTGTAGAACAGTTACTAGCTGAAGGTCGATTAAAACCAGTCGATGCGCTTGCTGCTGCGGTCTTGCTAAATGGCGCAGCAATGAATGCAGCACTGTGGGTGGCATCCAGCGATGATCCTGCACAGGTTTTACCTCAGGCTTTACAGGCATTTGAAGCATTGGCTTCTGGCTTCTTAAAATAAAATCGATAGAAATTTTCAGGATCAATAAAAAACCCCTCAAGCGAGGGGTCTTACAGCCTAAAAATATCTAAATAAAAAATTAGATATATTCAACTTTGGAAATTTCGTATTCCACTTCACCTTGTGGTGTCACGATTTTCACTTCGTCGCCTTCGTTTTTACCTAAAAGACCACGTGCGATCGGAGAGTTCACAGAGATCTTGTTGATCTTAAAGTCTGCTTCGTCATCACCCACAATTTTGTAAGTTTTTTGTTCTTCAGTGTCCAGATTTTCAATGGTCACTGTTACGCCAAATACAACACGGCCGTTTTGTTCCAGCGCTTTAACATCAATCACCTGGCAAGCACCAAGTTTACCTTCGATGTCCTGAATACGACCTTCACAGAAGCCCTGTTGTTCACGTGCAGCATGATACTCTGCATTTTCCTTTAGATCTCCATGTTCACGTGCTTCAGCAATTGCAGCTGTAATACGCGGGCGATCAACAGTTTTTAGCTGATGTAATTCTTTTTCCAAGGCAAGTTTGCCTTCAGGAGTCATAGGATAACGTTGCATAGTTGTCCCTCAAAATTAGGTATGTAAGTAAAATACAAAGTGTATAAATAAAAAAAAGCCCGCCAC
>NZ_DEZM01000083.1:0-17589 GCF_002364825.1 Acinetobacter sp. UBA3132
TTTATGAAAGAGATCTATTTTAAGAGATCATTTAACCTTTATAAATTTATTGAAGCAACTGATCGCATTTAAATAAGGATAAAAAAATGACAAGGATTGCCTTTCAGGGTTTGTATGCTGAACCCTACACCCACTGTTATGGCTGTGGACGTGACAATCCACATGGTCATCAACTGAAAAGTTACTGGGACGTCCCTTTTGTACAGACTATTGCACATATTTGCCCCGCCTCTCATTATACCGGCGGTGTACCCGATCATCTGTATGGTGGCTTGATTGCATCTCTTCTGGACTGTCATGGTACAGCTTCTGCGGCAGCATTTAAAAGCCATACAGCTGGCATCGCCTTTGACGGTGGTGAAGCCTTAATTCGATGTGTCACTGGTAGTCTGAATATTCAGTTTATTCGACCGGTACCTGTGAATACTGAATTGGTGTTGACGGGTCGATTACTGAAAATTGAAGGCCGAAAAATCCAGATTGTACTTTCTCTGTCTGCCCATCAGATTGAATGTGCAAAAGCTGAAATGCTCGCTATTCAAATTAAGTAGCTCCTGAATTGAGAGGCTGATTGATAAAATTAAACAGATTAAGAAACGATAGCGGCTTCGGGTAAATCCTTCACACTAACTGGTCTACTGAATAGGAATCCTTGTAACTGCTGACAACCCAAACGGGTCAGGATGTCTGCCTGTAGCTGAGTTTCCACCCCTTCAGCAGTGACCTGTAAACCCAGCTTAATTGCAAGATGGATAATACTTTCCAGGATCATCTCTTCCTTGGAACCTGCGGTCAGGTCTGCAATAAATTCTTTATCGATTTTCAGCTCATTCACTGGCAGGTTCTTCAGATACAGGAAACTGGAATGCCCTGTACCAAAGTCATCAATTGCCAACTGAATCCCCATATCACGCAAGCGTTCCAGGGTACGCACACTGCTATCAATATGATGCATGGCTGTAGATTCAGTAATCTCAATCATCAAGTGATTCGGATTAATCTGGTAACGTGCTAACAGTTCTTCCAGATTTTTAAACAGGTTCTTATGTTCAAACTGCACGGCAGACAAATTAACAGCAATCGGGAAGAAATTCGTTCCTTCCGTTTCCCATTGATGAATCTGTTTACAGGCCTGCTCCAGTGCCCAATACCCCATCTGAATAATCAGGCCGGTTTTTTCCGCCCCCCGGATAAACATTACTGGTGATAACAAGCCCAGTGCCGGGTGCCGCCAGCGGATCAAGGCTTCAACCCCACAAATCTGCAAATCTTCGGTACGATATTTAGGCTGGTAATACAGCTCAAACTGGTGTTCTTCAACCGCTTTATACAGGTCATTAATCAGCTTGCTCTGACTTCTGGATTCCTTTTCATCATTGCTGAAATTGAACAATGAGTAGGTATTACGCCCCTGATTTTTGGAGGTCAGCATAGCTGAATCGGCATTGATCAGAAGATCCTGAACATTTTGACCATGTTCCGGATACATTGAAATACCAATACTCCCTGAAACATTAATCACCTTGCCAGCAATCGTAAAGCTTTCCTGAATCATGCTTAAAATCTTTTCAGCGACTTCAGCGGCCTGTTGTGGTTCTGCATTTTCCAGAATCAACAAGAATTCATCACCCCCAATTCGCAGTAATCTCGAGTGCTCATTGAGTAAACTATGAATCCGGTTAGCCAGCTGGATCAGGAGCTGGTCCCCCACATGATGCCCAAAGACATCATTTACTGCTTTGAAGCGGTCAAGATCAATATACAGAAAGGCAAACTGTGCATTACGGTAATGATGATCATTAAACAGAAAGTGAGAATACTCTGCCAGATAAAAACGATTGGGTAACTTGGTTAGATTATCCTGCACAGCCAGATTGGCCAGCTCTTTATTGGCCTCAGCCAGCTGACGATTGCGATGCTCAAGACGCTGTTCCAGCATGGCTACACAGAAACCGGCAACAAGAACCAGACAGGTAATGAAAACTACAGTAATCAGTAATTCGCGCTCAAGCGTGGACATTTCGGCCAAGCCTTCACCCACTATGGAATGAAAACTGGTCGCTGCCATCCCGGTATAGTGCATCCCGACAATGGAGAAAGTTAGCATCAATGCCACACCGGCTTTCAGCCAGAAGCTACGGCGAGCAATACTGCGATTCTTAAACAGCATCCAGAAGCCTAAACCAGCCCCGCTAATCGCAATGAGTACCGAACAGATCACCAGTACCGGATCATAGCGGATCACATAACCCTGCACCACCATACTTATCATGCCTGTGTAGTGCATGCCGGAAATTCCCAGCCCCATTAATACCGCGCCGAGTACCAGACGGGGAAAAGGCAGGGTTTGTCGTGTCGTCAGCCAGATGGCAAAGGTCGAGGCGATAAAAGCAATAATGTAAGAGGTAACAGTCAGTCCGGAATCAAAATAGGTATTGTCTGGCAAATGACTGGCGGTCATGCCGACAAAGTGCATACACCAGATAGAGAATCCTAAAATCGCACCACTTGTAACCAGAATCAGCTTTTCATATTTGGGAGGAACTTTATCAAATAACAGCTGTTCAATTGAAATGGCAAGAAAACAAACTACCAAAGCTACAATGAGCGAGCCTATAACCAGATTAATGTCATAATGAACATGAATCATATAAGAGTCCTGTAGAAGCTTGCTTTCCCGAACTGCTTAAGCCCACATTGCATCTTTACCTGCCTAACTCGAGGGCACCCAAGAACATTGCTCAACCCATACACCTTTGGTCATATTTGACCCATAAAAAATTTTTAATTTATCGATACTTGAACCGCAATATTTAAAGCACAACAAAAACTATAATTTTACTGACTTAAATCCAAATCTGACAAAAATAAGAAATATGTGACATATATTAAAAGTGTTTCAAGTTTTAGCAAATGGTTAAATTCATTCATTGACTAGAATTTAGCAGATCTAGATCACAACATTATGAATTTCAACAAAACAGATAGCATTTTTAACACTTATCAACTTTTTCTTGTTTACTATTTTTCAACAAAAAATAGAAAAACAGCCTGCATATGCAGGCTGTTAGTCAAATTAAATTCTTCGATTCTGAATAACTATTTCGCTTTTCCTTGTAAACGGGCATAGTCATGCAAAACATTGGCAGCTTCTACAACAAATACTTCCTCTTCAGGGAGCTGCGGACGATCTTTAGCTTTCATCTTGGCACGTGCTTCAATCAATGCATCCATTGAGGCCTGATAGCTTTCCCAGTTTGGATAAGGTTTCTGACCCGTTGCTACACGACGTGCATTTTCAGATTCCAAGGTCTTACGTTCAAGTTCCAGCAATTCCGCTTTACGCTGATTCAGATCCAATACTAGACGCTTTTTCTCGTCAGTTTTCTTGGCAATCGCTGTACGTTGCTCAAGATACTTGAATTGTGGATCCAGATTGACACGAACCTGTGAGCTCTTGATCAGATCAGGTACATATTTCTGTACTTCACCTTCACGTTTAAAGGGTGCCGTCGGAATGGTATCCCACTGCAAGGCATTTTTAGCCTTACGCTCACCAAACTCTTCATTGTAAATATCGACCAGTTTGATATCCGGGACCACACCCTTGTTCTGGGTACTGCCACCAGTGATACGATAGAACTTACGTTGTGTCAGTGTAGCCTGTCCATGCGCCAAGGTATCCAGCTGTACTTGTGCAGTACCTTTACCTGTCGTGGTGCTACCAATGACAATACCACGTTCATAATCCTGAATTGCAGCAGAGTAGATTTCACTTGCCGATGCAGAAGCGAGGTTGACCATGACCGCCAGTGGACCAGCATAGGTCTGTGCACCGCCATCATCATCTTCAAAGACACTGACATTGCCATTGCCATCACGAATCTGTACCACTGGACCAGACTTGATCACTTGCCCCAGCATACGTGCAACTTCTTCTAATGAACCACCTGGATTATTGCGCAAATCAACAATAATCCCTTCCACATTCTTGGCTGAAAGTTCTTTCAGGGCATTGTTGGTATCTTCAGATACAGAACGATAATCTGTACCCGCACGTCGTGCACGATAGTTCAGGTAAAATGATGGAATTTCAATCACACCATATTGATACTTCTTGCCATCTCGCTGAATCTCGACCACACGGGTACGTACGCCAGCATCTTCTTCCTGGATCACATCACGGGTAATAGTGACATTACGCGCCTGTCCGAGTGTTGCGCCAGCACCCAGCAATTTTAAAGTAACTTTAGTACCACGTTTACCACGAATCAGACCGACAATTTCATTACTCGGCCAACCAATGACATCGACCATTGGTCCGCCATCCTGAGCGACCCCAATAATACGGTCACCGGATTTCACCTGACCTGATTTACTCGCTGGACCACCTTCCACAATAGTTTCAATCTTGGTATAGTCTTCATTGCCACGTTCTGGGCGAATTGAAACACCCACACCTTCAAGCTGTAAAGTCGTTTGGCGGTTTAGTTCCATCGCATCCACAGGCGGGAAATAATTGCTGTGTGGATCATAGGTCAGCATCATGGCATTCAGGGTTTTATCCAGCACATCATCACTCTTGATGCGACTTAAACGTTCAAGCTGACGGGTATAACGCTTGGTTAAGGTTTGTGCCGGTGTCAAATCCTCTGGACCACTCAGATCCTGACCATTGGCCAGTTCTGGGTTGTCTTTTAATGCTTTCTGTTTGGCCTGCTCTTCTTCTTTACTGATGGTCAGATTAATCAGCTGAGAAACCAGCATTTTTGACCAGTAAGCGCGTTGTTCTTCAGGTGTCTTGAAGAATGGGGCTTTCTCACGGTCAGTCTCAATATAAACATTACTTTGATTCAGGTTTTGAGGCTTTTTCAGTTCATCCAGCATAAAGGTATAGAACTGCTTGAGGCGTTCACTATAATGTGCATGAATCTCAAATGGGCCAGCCAGATTGCCTGCTTTCAAGTTGGCACCAAAATTGGCACCATAACGTTTTTTATAGTTATCAATTTCAGGTGCCAGGAACAGGCTATGCTCCGTATCCAGGCTATCAATATAAAAATCAAAAATGCGCTGTGAGGTTTGAGCATCCAGACGCATATTTAAATAGTGCTGACGATCCACTAAAGTAGCCAGCTGCCTAGATACGAGCGCTTGTTCTTGAGATGGTTGAAGGGCTTTGCTTACGACTTCTGATTTTTCAGCAGCAATCGCGTCGCTCACCACATGGGTAAAAAAGAATCCGCCTGTCGCAACTGCAACTGCGCAAGCTACTGTTTGAAGTTTCATAAATAATTCGTACTTCCTTGGCCTTTTGACCAATTTAACCGTGTCGTTTTCCGATCTGAAATAAACGTATCCGCGATCTTAAACAACTTAATAAGTTTATGTTGTGTAGTTTTATCATATTCTGTGCAGTCAAAGTGTAGCAAAAGATTGCAGAAATCAGGTATTGTTTTCGCTGAAAAATTCTAATATGGACACCGCATATGATTGGCGCATTGATGCTCGACATCGCTGGCACTCACCTTACCCAGGAAGATATTGAACTGCTACAGGCTCCGCAGGTTGGCGGGGTCATTCTGTTTGGCCGTAATATTGAATCACCTGCACAGGTTCGCGCCCTGACAGATCATATGCGTCAGATTTGCCCGGATATTTTGATTGCAGTCGATCAGGAAGGTGGTCGCGTTCAACGCTTAAAACAGGGCTTTACTTTACTCCCGGCCATGGGTCGTTTTGGAGAACTTTACCAAAGCGAACCTGAACGTGCATTACAACTGTCAGAGAAATGTGGCTGGTTAATGGCAATTGAAGTGCTGGCAGTCGGCATTGATTTTAGTTTTGCTCCTGTGCTGGATCTGAATGACATCAGCGATGTTATTGGTGACCGTAGTTTTGCCACAAATATTCAGGACATCATTCCACTGGCAAGCGCTTTCCTGAAAGGTATGAAACGTGCTGGCATGGCATCGACCGGCAAACACTTCCCGGGTCATGGTTCTGTAAAAGCCGATTCTCATGTGGCAGCGGCCGTAGATCCACGCAGCTATGAAGAAATCCAGCAAAAAGACATGCAGACCTTTATTCAGCTACAGTCACAACTGGATGCCTTGATGCCAGCGCATGTGATCTACAGTCAGGTCGATCCCAATCCAGCCGGTTTTTCAGAATTCTGGATTCAGAAAATCTTACGTCAGGAACTTGGTTTTGACGGTGTATTGTTCTCGGATGATTTGAGTATGCAAGCTGCCTGTGTCGCAGGTGGCGCTGATGCCCGTATTCAGGCAGCGCTGAAGGCAGGTTGTGATATGGGTCTGGTCTGTAACGACCGGGCAGCACAATGTCTGGCACTTGAGGGGATTGTAGATTTACCATTGCCGAATCAGGAACGTTTAGAGCATATGCGCGGTCGTATTCCTCAGATTCAGATTGATGACGTTTTAGATCTTGGCAAAGAATGGCGTCACGTTCGTGATGAAATTACAGAATTTAGAAATCAGGTGGCTTCATAAGCAGATTTGGGTAATACGATTTAGGAATACGATAAAAGGAACACCATAAGTGTTCCTTTTTGTTTATGATGTAAAAATACAAAAACTTATACAATAACAATAAGGTCAGGAAGACATGACACAACCACTCTCGCAACATCGACATATCTCTTTTACTGCGCACTATACCGGCTATATCTGGTACCAAATGGGAATTTCTCATCCAGTGTTTGCGACTGGGCGAGGTAAATTTCTCGCTGCATTGGTCCATCCCTTGGAAACCTGGGCTGAAAAGCACGTGGGCGGCAGTATGCGTACTACCTTAAAACAGCGCCACCAGATGATTGATGAACATCTCTGTCAGCTCATTACTCAGCACCCACAGCTACAAGTACTGGAAATTGCTTGCGGACTATCTCCGCGTAGCTGGAATTTCAGACAAAAATTTCCTGAAATCAATTACCGCGAACTTGATCTGCCAGATATGGCCAAGATCAAAACTCAGGCGCTGAAAATTCTGGATCAGGATGCACCAGAAGTCTTGACTGCTGATATTTTTAGTGCAGAGCTGGCCAATATTTTTCAGGTTTTTGATTCTGAACGACCACTAGTAGTCATCAGCGAAGGACTGATTAACTACTTTGACAAGGACATGTTGCACACCTTATTAAAAGGTATTGCCGAGTATGGACAACGCTTTCCGGAAATTTATTACCTCAGCGATATTTACCCTGAACCCGTGAAGAATCGATTAGCCAGCTTTATCTGGACATGCAGCCGCTTACTAAAGTTTATGTCACGTAGTGCTTTTACTTTCCACTTTAAGTCCCCTCAAGAATTACAGCAGTTTTGTCAGCAGACCGGTTTTATAGAGGTAGAAGTAAAACAGCCGCAGCGCTATTTTGCCCAACCTCAGCAGTCCAATCCCACAATTGAACAAGATGAACATTTAGGTGATCTAGTCTGGATGATTCATGCGACCAAAAAAAACAGCGTTGAATAACGCTGTTTTTTTTCAAAGTATCTATTTAACTTTCAAATTCAGGCCGGGAGCATTCTAAACGACTGCATCCAGCACTTGTGCTTCAAGTAAAGCTTTTTGAGTCTGCACAAAACCTAGCAAACGTTCCGCCACTTCAAAACTACCGTGCTTAAACAAGGCACGAATCTGCGTTTCATCATGCTGGAAAATCAGGCATTCAATTTTGAACTCACCTTCTTCATCTTCCAGATGCAAAGCCAAATCCCTTGGATACTGGATGGCCTGCTGCACCTGCGCTTCTTCCATTTCAAATAAGACACCAAAGAAACTTAAATCCACAATAGTGGTAGGCAAACGCAGATCCGAGTGTCGATGGCTCAGGAAACGTTCTGGCTCTTGTACCGGAATACGGTCTTCACCACGACGTTCAAGTTTCAGCATCTGTTCCCGAGTAAAGGGAATAATCCCTTCCAGCTGATCTACGGGTTCATCACGCAGGAAAGTGGCGAACAGATGCATGGTTTCTTTACGGCGCTGCAGCTGCGGTACATGGTCGGCACTGGCAATCTGTACATACTGCATGTCTGGACACTGTAGGGCAAAGCCAGCATTTTCATGCGGCAGGGTAAAACTGTCATATTGGCCGCAAGCAACGAGTACTTTACATTGTGGAATGGGTACATGTTTCAGGCGTAATAGACGGTTGCAGTTAACATCATAACGATCCTGCTCAGTTGCGGTAAACTCTGCCATCTGTCTAAAAAACAGTCGCTTGGCCGTCGGTGACATACGGGTTTCTTTTAAACGGGCATGATTGACCAGATACAAAATGACAGCTTGACCAAACTCGTTCATACGCCCTTCTTTCATCAGGTGCAGGGATTCTTCCAGCAACATCCGCCAGCTCTTGCGGGTCTTTTGCATCACCCCCATCAGGATCATGCGATCCACCAGCTCAGGACGCTGATCTGCCAAACAGGAAGCCACGACAGATCCTAATGACATGCCCAATACTGCAACCTTAGGCAAGCACATTTGCTCTAGCCAGCGCCCTAGCATGCCTGCGAGATCTTCCAGTTCCAGAGAGCCTGCAGAGACGCCAGTATCCACATTGGTGATCTGCTGGTTAGCGCCCATTGAAGGCAAGTCAATCAGGATGATTGGACCTGCAGCGAACAGCTGCTCTACACAGTATTTATAGGAATTAAAGTTCTGAAATGCCCCACCAATAATAACCATCGGTGTCATATGCAGGGTTTCAGGGCGGGCAATTGCCATATATTCAATTTTCCAGCCATCCATCCAGGTCGTACGTGGTGGCTGTTTAAAACTGTTTTTATCGTATAGATCAAAAAACGCATAGTGGCTGTGTTGCTCAATGCGGTGGTGGTCCATCTGGATAATGGAATTCATCTTCCTTTCCTCCATCCTTGCCTTATTTTTATTGTGCAAGCAATTATTGAGAGATTTCATGCTTCAAGATCAAATGTGAAAGATCTGAATACGCGTCCTACTCTTTATTTATTATTGAATTCGACATCAATGTCGCTGTCATTCATTCTATACAGAGGTTCTTTTTACAAGCAACTAATCTTGCAACCGCTTGTCTGCTTTTAAAGATAAAACGATTTCAAAATGTTTAACGATTGTAAAAGCACATGAAATTTAGCCAGCAGACTTCATTGTATCGGCTCAGGCTGTTAATATCAGAAGGATATTTCTAAGTGATCGAACCGCTATGCAAGAGTCTATTGAACAATATATGCAAACGGTAGGACAGCAGGCTCGTCAGGCTTCACGCGTCTTGGCGCGTGCGTCCACCCAAACAAAAAATGATGCATTGTCAGCAATTTATACTGCTTTAAAAAACAGTGAAGCTGCGATTTTGGCTGCCAATCAGATTGATATGACCAAAGCGCATAGCAATAATCTGGACAGTGCTCTCCTCGATCGCTTAGAACTGACTCCCGCACGCTTCAAAGGCATGCTACAGGGCTTAAATGATGTGATTAGCCTGGTCGATCCGATTGGTGAAATTACCGATATGGCCTATCGTCCATCTGGTATTCAGCTGGGCAAAATGCGCGTACCTCTGGGCGTAGTCGGCATGATCTATGAATCACGTCCAAACGTGACCCTGGAAGCAGCATCTTTAGCACTGAAATCTGGTAATGCCATTATTTTACGTGGCGGTTCGGAAGCACTTGAATCTAACCAGGCCATTGCCAAAGCGATTCAACACGGCTTGCAGGTTTCAGGCCTACCAGAAGCAGCCGTGCAAGTGATCAATACCACAGACCGTGCAGCAGTGGGTCAGCTGATTACCATGTCTGAATATGTCGATGTGATTGTGCCTCGTGGTGGTAAGGGCCTGATTGAACGCATTACCAATGATGCGCGTATACCAGTAATCAAGCATCTTGACGGTAATTGTCATGTGTATGTAGAAGCCCAGGCAGACTTGCTCAAAGCCTTGCCTATTGCCCTGAATGCTAAAACTCATCGCTACGGCGTATGTAATGCCATGGAAACTTTGCTGGTCGATGAAAAAGTTGCGGAAGAGTTCCTGCCACGTATTGCTGAACTGTATGAAGAAAAACAGGTAGAACTGCGTGGTTGTCCTGCAACTCGCCGTATTCTGGAAAATGCAGTACCTGCTTCAGAAGAAGACTGGTATACCGAATATCTTGGTCCGATCCTGGCAGTTAAGGTGGTTTCTGGGGTTGAAGAAGCGATTGAACATATCAATAAATATGGTTCACATCATACCGATTCAATCATCACTGAAAACTACAGTATTGCGCGTGAATTTTTAGCTGGTGTGGATTCAAGCTCGGTAATGATTAACGCCTCGGCCCGCTTTGCTGATGGCTTTGAATATGGCCTCGGTGCAGAAATCGGTATTTCAACCGACAAGATTCATGCCCGTGGTCCGGTTGGCCTTGAAGGTCTGACTTCACAGAAATGGATCGTATTTGGTGACGGCCAGATTCGTCAATAACAATGCAGTAAGAAATCATTTTCAGCTCTGTTCGCAGGGCTGATTTTTTTTATAGAAGGAATGAAGAAAACAAAAAAACAGCTGAGTGAACCTTCAGGTCATCTTTTATGAAGATTATCTTTGGAAATTTGTAGCTTGTTTAAATTTACAGCAATTCAATGTATAAACTATAAAAATTGAATCTGTTTAGCATGCTTTATAAGGTTTATTGGCTCAACGCTATTTTGAATGAGGTCTGCTTTTACTACTATTTCATTGATAAATGAAAACGATGAACTGATAAATTTTAATTATAACTGGCAAAATGATCGATAGTGCTTAAGTCTAATCACCTAAAGTCTATCTAGGACAGAAAAATATCGCATGTTACAACTGCATCACTGATCTAAATTGCATCGCCTAGGCGCACAAAATAGATCAATCAAATGGATGAGAATTTTAATTAGAATCGGGTAAACAATCGTGTCTAAATCAGTATTAGTTATTAATTGTGGCTCTTCTTCAATCAAGTTTGCCTTATTACTTGAAGAACAGAATTTCCGTATTCACGGCTTAGCTGAGAACTTAGGCACAGAAAATGCCCGTATTAAAGGTGTGACTGTCGGTAATGAACCGGTAGACATCCATATCCCATTTGCAGATCATAAAAAAGCACTGGAAGTTGGTCTGGAGCGTCTAGCCAATTATAAACCAGATGCGATTGGTCACCGTGTGGTACACGGCGGCAGCTTGACTAAAGCCGAACTGATCAATGATGAAATTATTGAAAAAATTCGTGAAGCTACCCCGCTTGCACCGCTACATAATCCAGCACACCTGATTGGAATTGAAGCAACGCAACGCCTGTTCCCGGATCTGCCACAGGTTGCAGTATTCGATACCGCGTTCCATCAAACCATGCCAGCACATGCTTACCGTTATGCTGTGCCTAAATTCCTTTACACTGACTTTGGTGTACGCCGTTACGGTTTCCATGGTACCAGCCATGCTTATGTATCTGAGCGCGGTTCTGAACTGGCTGGCAGCTTCAAACAAGGTGGCTGGTTAACAGCACATCTGGGTAATGGAAGTTCAACCTGTGCCGTATGGAATGGGCAAAGTGTCGATACTTCTATGGGTCTGACTCCACTGGAAGGTCTGGTAATGGGCACCCGTAGTGGTGATGTTGACCCAAGTCTGCATAGCTTCCTGGCAGCGAATCTGGGCTGGGACGTCTATAAAATTGACAGAATGCTGAACAAAGAAAGTGGCTTGCTCGGTTTATCAGACAATCTGTCTAATGACATGCGTACGCTGATCGAAGCTTCTGAAAATGGCAATGAAGATGCAACGCTTGCAATTGAAGTATTCTGCTACCGTCTAGCAAAATCACTGGCTGCTTTAAGCTGTGGTCTACCGCGTCTTGATGGTCTGTTCTTCACAGGTGGTATCGGTGAAAACTCAGCTTATATCCGTGAAAAAACTATGGCTTACCTGCCACATTTTGGCTTCAATCTCGATAAAGATGCTAATAATGTATTAAAGCGTGGTACTGAAGGTCGCATCGATAATGGTACAGGCCCACAAATCTGGGTCGTACCAACCGATGAAGAAGGCCGTATCGCCAAAGAAACCCACAGCGTGGTTGAGCAGGAAGTGGAGAACACCACTGCAAAAAAGTCTGAACCTGAGGCTACGCTTGCTTAAGCAAGTGTAGGATTCCTATACCTTCTATTTGATTTTAGATATTTGAATACGCTATGAAGACCATTCTATTAGTTCCGACTGGGGAAGGCGTTGGTTTAACGTCTGCATGCTTAGGCCTGATTTACGCACTGGAATGCCAAGGTGTAAAGGCTGGTTTTGTTAAACCATTTTCTCAGGAAATTACGGATACGGCAGACCGTACCACTGCCCTGTATCGTCATATCTCCAATGCAAAGACTGTGGAACCCATCAGCTATAACACAATGATGCAACGTCTCAGTCATGGCGAGCAGGATGAACTTCTAGAGGATGCCGTGCGTCTGCATCGTGAAATTGCCCGCAATCACGACCTGATTATTGTAGAAGGTGTAGTGCCAAATGGTCGTGACAGCTTTGTCGATGAACTGAATGCTTCTCTGGCTCAGGCGCTCGATGCCAAAGTCGTTATTGTCAGCAATGCCGATATCCGTCATCCAGTGCAAACAGCAGAAAAAGTTGAAAATCAGATTCGCAATTTTGGTGGTGCAAGCTCAACACGCCTGTCTAGTATCCTGTTCATGCGTACCAAAGGCTTACCTGAAGAATCTGCCCAGATTCCAGTGACCATTGATCCAGAACTGCGTCTGACTGCTGAAACTGAACAGTTTGTACAAGCTATTCAGAAAACCCATCCATATATCGGCTCTGACAAACTACCAGTGATTGGCTTGGTTCCGTTTAGTAAAACTCTGAGCGTGCCACGTATGTCCGATCTGGCTGCACATATTTCTGCGCTATGGATCCATCAAGGTGAAGCGACTCAACGTCGTGTTCAGCATAGCAGCCTGATTGCATCCAGCATTGAACATGAACTGCATAAATTTGTCGCGGGTGAACTGATCATTACTGCCTCTGACCGGGTCGATGTGCTGCTGGCAAGTAGCTTGGCGAGCTGTAATGGTATTCCACTGGCGGGGTTAGTCCTGACTGAGCAACATCAGCCAAATGAACAGGTGCTAGGCTTCTGCCAGTCTGCAATTAAACATGGCCTGCCAATTTTACATACTCCATTAAGCACATTCGAAACTGCGCAGAAGCTGGCCAATCTTGGCAATGAAATTCCAGTTGATGATACAGAACGTGCTGATCAGGTCACCCGTTTTGTATCTAGCCATATCAACCCAGACTGGCTGATTCAGATGCTAAATGGCACCTACAAGCCACGCCTGTCTCCTTCTGCTTTCCGTCATGAATTGGTACAGAAATCGATTGCAGCAAAAAAACGTATTGTGCTACCTGAAGGTGATGAGCCACGCACCATTCAGGCCGCGGCTATCTGTCAGTCACGTGGTATTGCGCATTGTATTCTGCTGGCGAAACCTGAAGCTGTACTGGAAGTTGCCAAAGCACGTGGTATTGAATTGCCAGAAGGTTTAGAAATTGTCGATCCTGACCTGATTCGAGACGACTATGTCGAAAAAATGGTAACGCTGCGTAAAGGCAAGCTGAATGAACTGCAAGCCAAAGAGCAGCTGCAAGATACTGTTGTTTTAGGCACGATGATGCTAGCCCTTGATCAGGTGGATGGCCTGGTATCTGGTGCAGTTCACACTACTGCAAATACTGTGCGTCCAGCCTTCCAGCTGATTAAGACTGCGCCAGATTATTCACTGGTTTCTTCGGTGTTCTTTATGCTGTTACCAGATGAAGTATATGTATATGGTGACTGCGCGATTAATCCGGATCCGGATGCTGCACAACTGGCAGAAATTGCCATCCAGTCTGCTGACTCGGCAAAAGCTTTTGGTATTGACCCACGTATTGCCATGATTTCTTACTCTACTGGAACTTCTGGTGCCGGTGCTGATGTAGAGAAAGTGGCAGAAGCTACCCGTATTGCCAAGGAACGTCGCCCTGACCTGTTGATTGATGGTCCATTGCAATATGACGCTGCATCGGTTGAAAGCGTGGGTCGTCAAAAAGCACCAGACTCCCAAGTAGCTGGTCGTGCCAATGTCTTCATCTTCCCGGATTTAAATACAGGTAACACTACTTATAAAGCGGTGCAACGCGCAGCAAATGTGGTGAGTGTTGGTCCAATGCTGCAAGGCCTGAATAAGCCAGTAAATGACTTGTCACGTGGTGCCTTGGTAGATGATATCGTCTTTACCATTGCACTCACTGCGATTCAGGCGGATCAGCAAGGTCAATAGATATATTCTAAATTTTTAAAACCACCCATAAGGGTGGTTTTTTATTCTGTTTAAGTAATTTTGTATTTAAAACATATATTTATTTTTCATGTAAAAATTCATCTATTAATAATTTTGTTTAGTAATAGAAATACATTACTAAAAGAGCTTGACTTCCTTTTGCATAAATTATATACATCAATAATGATACGAATCGTATCATTATATGGAAATTATAAGAATATTTAAAATAGACAGGATGTGTGCTCATGATAGGACTAATAGGAATTGTCTTATCCTTAATATTGCTCATGTATCTAGCATATAAAGGATTTAGCGTAATTATTTTGGCACCTGCTTTAGCATTATTTGCCGTGCTTTGGAGTGGGTATAGTCATGAATTACTCGGGTTTTACTCACAAGTTTTTATGACTGGCCTCGGTGGTTACATCATCAAATATTTCCCGTTGTTTTTACTTGGCGCTATTTTCGGGAAATTAATGGATGACTCGGGTTCAGCAAATACTATTGCTAACTTCTTTGTAAATAAATTAGGTCATCACCGTGCAATGCTTTCAATTGTATTGTCATGCGCAGTACTGACATATGGCGGGGTTTCGCTGTTTGTTGTTGGTTTTGCCGTCTTTCCAATTGCAGCCGCATTATTTAGAGAACTAAATATCCCTAAACGGTTGATTCCAGGTGCAATCATGTTAGGCGCATTGACCTTTACAATGACTGCATTACCAGGCACACCAGCGATTCAGAATGCTATTCCAATGCCTTTCTTTGGAACAGATCTTTATGCAGCACCTGGTTTGGGAATAATTTCCTCAATCTTTATGCTAATTGCAGGTATGTGGTGGCTTAATCGCAGAATTGCGCATGCTGCTGCAAATAATGAGGGCTATGGGAATCATATAGAACATCATCAAGGCCCGCGTCACCAAGCAGGTCCTAGCTTGATGATCGCATTTGTCCCAATTATTGTGGTGATTGTGGCAAACCTTGTTTTAACTAAATTGATCTTACCTCAGCTTGACGTTTCATATTTAGCCACAGATAAATTTGGTAATACCTCTCTTAACTCTGTTGTTGGTTTATGGGCCATTATCTGCGCCTTAGTACTTGCCTGTTTAACTATTATTTTCTGTAACTGGAACAGGATTGCTGATGTTAAAGAGTCACTACAACAAGGTGTATCTTCTTCTTTCTTGCCTATTTTTAACACAGCATCAGAAGTAGGTTATGGCTCAGTCATCGCTTCCTTAGCTGGCTTCCTCATTCTTAGAGACTTTCTTGTAGGGCTTGCACCTCATAACCCTCTGATCTCAGAAGCAATCGTAATTAATGTCTTAGCCGGTATTACAGGTTCTGCTTCTGGTGGTTTGAGTATTGCCTTAAATACGATGGGTGAAACCTATATGAATTTGGCAATTGAATTCGGAATCAATCCAGAACTTATGCATCGTGTCGCCTCCATGGCTTCTGGTGCACTAGACTCTCTCCCTCACAACGGCGCGGTGATTACCATTATTACTTTATGTGGACTGACACATAAACAATCCTATTACGACATGTTTGTCGTCGCAGTCATTATTCCATTAATTGCACTGACGGGTGTTATTACACTTGGAACAATGTTTGGTTCTTTTTAAAACAAGTTGGAAAGTTATTAATAAAGGAAGATATGAATGACCCATACTATTAATTTGCCAAGAATTATGGAAATTGGTAAAAACTCAAGATTTAAACTCCCAGAAATATTAAAAACTATAGGATGCAGCAAGCCACTTATTATCACAGATAAAGTGATGGTCTCGCTGGGTTATGTTTCAGAAATCCAGAATATTCTCAATGAGGCAAATATCACATCCGAATATTTTGATGAAACTATACCAGAACCGACATCGGGCTCTATTGAAGCAGGTGTAGTCAAAGTTAGATCAAGTCAATACGATTCAATTATCGCGGTTGGCGGTGGTAGTCCAATTGATAGTGCCAAAGCTATTAGTATCTTGGGAAAGTTTGGTGGTGAGATTCATGACTATAAATTTCCTCGCCAGGTCAATGAAACAGGTTTGCCTATTATTGCCATTCCAACGACAGCTGGTACCGGCTCTGAATGTACACGTTTTACGATTATTACCAATGATACAACAAGTGAAAAAATGCTCTGTGCGGGAATAGGCTTTCTCCCTATTGCTGCGATCGTAGACTATCAATTAACTATGTCTTTACCTGCCCGGACAACAGCAGATACAGGTATTGATGCTTTAACCCACGCCATAGAAGCTTATGTGAGTAAAAAAGCAAGTCCTTATAGTGATGCACAAGCTATCGCTGCTATGCGTTTGATCGGTCCTAACTTACAACGTGTCTACCAGGAACCAAGCAATGAACTTGCGCGAGAAAGCATGATGCTTGGATCTACCTTGGCCGGTATCGCCTTTTCAAATGCCTCCGTGGCTCTCGTTCATGGTATGAGTCGACCAATAGGTGCTTTTTTCCATGTACCTCATGGCCTTTCCAACGCTATGTTATTACCCATGATTACTGAATATTCAATTGCAGCTGCACCTGAACGCTATGCTGATTGTGCCCGTGCCATTGGGGTCGCACATATTGATGATCATGATGATGTGGCCAACCAGAAATTGGTATCTGCACTTATTCAAATCAATCAAGAACTACAAGTTCCTACTCTTGCGGAATTTGGAGTTGAAAAGACACATTTTGATGAAGTCGTTCAGACTATGGCAGAACAGGCTTTAGCTTCTGGCTCACCAGGTAATAATCCACGTGTACCCTCTATTCCAGAAATGGTCGAACTTTATAACAAGCTTTGGTAATTCAGGATTCAAAAAATCACCTAATCATATTTATTTAAGGAATTAGATTATGACAACTATCGGACATTTTATTAATGGTGAAACTTGCTTAGAAGCTCATCGCACTCAACCAGTTTTTAATCCATCAACTGGTACTTCAGAAAATGAAGTTGCGATTGCAAGTAAGCAAACAGTCGAACAGGCCATTGCCGCTGCAGAAGCTGCTTTTCCAGAATGGCGTAACACACCTGTACTCAAACGTGCTCGGGTAATGTTTAAATTTAAAGAATTACTTGAGAAAAATGCAGATAAAATCTGCGAGCTGATCGGTAGTGAACACGGTAAAATTGTTCATGATGCAGCAGGTGAACTACAACGTGGTATTGAAAATGTAGAATATGCCTGTGGTGCTCCTGAATTCCTA
>NZ_DEZM01000218.1:0-8385 GCF_002364825.1 Acinetobacter sp. UBA3132
TGATTTATGAAAGAGGTCTATTTAATAAAAAATTATTTACATAAAATTGAATTAACTGATAGCTCCATTGTCTTAATAGATGTAAAAGTTGAAGATATAGAAAAGATTGAATATCTAAATAATCAGGCGGTAATCATTTTAAAGAACGGTGAAAAAATAGCAGTTGATAATTTTGATATAGAAGAAAGCTCGCTAGTTTTTAGAAATGAGCAAGCAGAATTATTTTTATTTGATTTTAAAACAATTACTTATAACCCTATAGATAAAATTGAACCATTATTATATGGGCAGTCAGAAAGTTCATTTGTAAGTGTTTGGCCATTTGTTGGTTTAGCGCTTGGTGGAGTTGGTTTAATTGCGGGTGCTGCAGGAGGTAGCGGGGGTAGCGGATCATCAGAAGCAGTAACAAAAGTGAAAAAGCCTCAGGATGTTATCATCGGTAATGGTGATTCATTTATCAATAAAGAAGAAGTTCAAGATGATAAGGTTGAAGTCACTGTAGACTTACCTACAGGCTTAACAGATCAGGATAATGAATAGCCACCAAAATTCTAGACACACATAATCATCTTTTGATGGGCCTTTTCATAATCTAATGGAGAACGCTGACCATTGGAACCATGTCTGCGTTTTGAATTGTAGAACATCTCAATATATTCAAAGATATCCGACCTTGCTTCAGTCCTGGTCGCATAGATTTTCTTTTTAATTCGTTCCCGCTTTAATAGCTGGAAGAAGCTTTCTGCAACAGCATTGCCATGGCATGAGCAGTATACTGCGCAAGTCGTCTACTCATACTACTTTCAAGATTATGATGCTTGAGAAATGTCTGCCATTCATGACTGGTGTATTGGCTGCCTTGGTCAGAATGGATTAGGACTTTGTTCTTTGGGTTTCTTCGCCACAAAGCCATCAATAACGCATCTAAAACCAGATCTGCCGTGATTCTGGATTTCATAGACCAGCCAACAACAAGACGTGAAAACAGGTCAATCACTACTGCGAGATATAGCCACCCTTCATGAGTGCGGATATCTTGCGAAGTAGCGCTTCTCATGTCAGTCACCCACAGCTGGTTGGGCTGAGTTGGATTAAATTGTCGGTCTAAAGTGTTTGCGGCAACGACAGCCGGAACACCAGCATGAGCTCTAGGTTTACGATAACCACGCTGCGATTTAAGACCATTCGCCTTCATGAGCCGATGTACTCGATTAATCCCGCAACTTTCACCAATATCTTTCAAATCACAGTGAATCTTGCGGTAGCCGTAGACTCCACCAGATTCCAGCCAGAACTGTTTAATCAGTCCTGAAAGCTGTTGCCGTTTCCTCGCAGTTTTACTGGTGGGTTGCTTTAACCAGGCGTAATAACCACTGTGATGCACATCTAAAGTTGAACATAAACGACGAACAGGCCATATGTGCTGATTGTCCTGAATAAAGGCGTACCTCATTTGGACTGGCTTGCGAAGTACACCGCGGCCTTTTTTAGAATATCTCTTTCTTCTGTAACTCGTTGCAGCTCTTTTTTTAACTTTGCTAATTCTGCACTTGGATCATTAGATTCTGTTATCTTGGGTTGCTGTGGATCATAACGTTTGATCCAGGCATACAGACTATGGGTGGTGGTTCCTAAACGTGCAGCAACTTCGGCCACACTATGACCTTTCTCAGTAACTTGCTTTACTGCTTCAATTTTAAATTCTTCAGGGTATCGTTTACTGCTCATAAGCACCTCGTTAATTAGCCATTTTATCTAACTAAAAGGTGTCTACAAAATCGGTGGCTATTCACTAAAACTGCGAGTAAAAAAAGACTGGTTAGATATTGGTCTTTTTTTTTAATTCTTAAATTCATTAATGAATTTGCTAATTTTATAAAAACATATCTTAAAACTTTATGAAAAATAATGCTTAGGTTAAGATGAGCCATCATTTCTAAAAGCATTCTAGAAGACCTATGCAACCATTTGTTCTATATAACTCAGAGCAACGTAAAAAAGTAGAATTTGTGCCTCGTAAAGAGGGTCAGATTGATCTGTATGTCTGTGGTATGACGGTTTATGACTACTGTCATATCGGACATGCACGTACAGTGGTTGCATTCGACTATATTATCCGTTTCCTGCGCAGTCAGGGCTGGCAGGTGAAATACGTACGCAATATCACCGATATTGACGATAAAATCATTAAACGTGCCAATGAAAATGGTGAAAGCATTTCATCACTGACCAGCCGTTTTATTGATGCGATGAATGAAGACTTTGCCAAGTTAGGCTGTCTTGCACCAGATGCTGCACCAAAAGCCACCGACTATATCGATCAAATGCAAAATATGATTGGTACCCTTGTCGATAACGGCACAGCATATCCAGCCAAGAATGGTGATGTGTATTTCGAAGTTGAAAAATTTGCCAAATATGGTCGTCTTTCAGGTCGTAAGCTAGAAGATATGCAAGCCGGTGCTTCTGAGCGTGTTAACGTTGAAGTTGAGAAAAAACACCCGTTTGACTTTGTGCTTTGGAAACACGCCAAAGAAAACGAACCATCTTGGACCTCTCCGTGGGGTAATGGTCGTCCAGGCTGGCATATTGAATGCTCTGCGATGTCAACTTGCTGCCTCGGCAACCATTTTGATATTCATGGTGGTGGTGCTGACTTAAGCTTCCCTCATCATGAAAACGAGATTGCACAATCTGAAGCAGCGACAGGTGAACAATATGTGAACTACTGGATGCATGCGGGCTTCATCAATGTCGATGGTGAAAAGATGTCGAAGTCTTTAGGTAACTTCTTCACCATCCGTGATGTGATTGAAAAATTCCATCCAGAAGTAGTGCGTTACTTTATCGTATCTTCACACTACCGCAGCCCGGTGAACTATTCAGATGTAGCTTTAAAAGAAGCGAAAAATACGCTGATGCGTTTCTATCATTCTTTCAAAACTTATCAAGCAGTATATGGCGAACAACTGGTTGAAACTCTGGATCAAAACTTTGTTGAGCGCTTCAATACAGCTATGCGTGATGACTTCAATACCCCAGAAGCCATTACTGTATTGTTTGAACTGAATAAAGAGCTGAACCGTGCAGTAAAAGATCAGAATCAGGAGCAGGCTACTGTTTATTATTCTACTCTGCGCCATCTCACCAATATTCTGGGTCTGGTACAGCACAATGTCGATGAATTCCTGAAGTCTGATATTGGTCAGGAAGCTTTAGGCTTGTCTGAAGAGCAGATTGAAGATCTGATCCAGCAACGTAAAGATGCCAAAAAAGAGAAAAACTTTGCTCGTGCCGATGAAATCCGCCAGTCTTTATTAGACCAAGGGGTGGTGCTGGAAGATACCCGTCAAGGAACTGTATGGCGTCGTGCTGATTAATTCGGCAGTTGAATCAATAGAGAGTTGACAGTTAGCAGAAACTCTCTATAATTCACTCCCATATTGCGGGAATAGCTCAGTTGGTAGAGCACAACCTTGCCAAGGTTGGGGTCGCGAGTTCGAGTCTCGTTTCCCGCTCCAAAATTCAAAAAACCCTGATCGAAAGATTAGGGTTTTTTATTGCCTAATCAAAATATAAAAATAAATTCTTTATTAAATTACATGATTTAAATAGGAGCAATTACAGGCTAATTGAAGAAAAAATTTCAAAACATTCTGTCTAAGTTTTATGAAAAGCTCTACATTTTGAAACCTGACATTTGCATAGATATGATAAAATTGCGAAAATTATTTTTTGCTAGACTGAGTCAACTCTGTATAGAGTTAAGGTAAACCTACTTTGAACCCACCAAATATGCCAAATCAAATAGACTTCCAGAAAGTTGCACTTGAAACCTTGCGTATCGAAGAACATGCATTACAGATTTTAGCTGCCCAAATCGATGAGCGTTTTAGTCAGGCATGTGAAATTATCCTGCAGTGTAAGGGGCGTCTGGTGATTACCGGGATGGGGAAATCCGGGCATATTGGCCGCAAAATGGCCGCGACTTTTGCATCTACGGGTACGCCTTCATTCTTCATGCATCCGGGCGAGGCAGGGCATGGTGATCTTGGGATGCTGGTACCGGGTGACGTACTGATTGCCATTTCAAACTCAGGCAAAAGTGATGAAATCATGATGCTGATGCCTCTGATCAAGCGTCTGGAAATTCCTTTAATTACCATTAGTGGTGACGACAAAGGCCCTATGCCACAAAATGCCGATGTCGCTTTAACTTTGGGTAATCTGCAAGAGGCTTGTCCACTGGGTCTGGCACCAACTTCAAGTACTACAGCGACTCTGGTGTTAGGCGATGCTCTGGCTGTAGCGCTGCTAGATGCACGTGGTTTTACTGCTGACGATTTTGCCCTTTCACATCCGGCCGGAGCACTTGGTAAACGCTTATTACTGCATGTTAAACACCTGATGCATACTGGTGCAGAACTGCCGAAAGTGTCACCAGATACACCGATGAATCAAGTTTTATACGAAATTTCAAATAAACGCCTAGGTTTAACCACAATTGTCGATCAAAATGATGTTCTGTTGGGTATTTTCACGGATGGGGACTTGCGCCGATTGATTGATAAGCAGCAAGGTTTTGATGTCAATCTGCCGATCCAGGAAGTGATGATCAAAAATCCTCTGACGATTTCTCAGGAAGTACGTGCTGTAGCAGCGCTAGAACGTATGAATGAACGTAAAATTAATCAATTTGTAGTTGTTGATGATGCCAATAAGGTCATTGGTGTAATTAGTATGCATGACCTGATTCAGGCTGGGGTAAATTAATAGATGGCATCTTATGTATTATTAGAGCAGGCACGTCATATTGAAGCACTGGTGCTTGATGTGGATGGGATTCTAAGTGACGGTTTTGTTACGCTGACCAATACGGGAGATGAGATCAAATCCTTTGATATTCGTGATGGTCTGGGTATGAAGCTGGTTCAGCAGGCTGGAATTAAAGTGATTATCATCACTGGACGTCAAAGTAATATTGTACAAAAACGTATGTCTGATTTAGGGGTAGACCTAGTCTATCAGGGACGTGAAGACAAAGGCGTTGCCCTCAAAGAAGCTTGCGCTCAGTTGAATATCGATCCTGAAGATTGCCTGTATATGGGCGATGACTGGCCTGACCTCTCAGCTTTTGCGATTGCTGGCATGAAAGTGACAGTTCCAAATGGTCATGTCGAAGTACGTCGTCGTGCCGATCTGGTGACTCAGGCGATGGGTGGTCGTGGTGCAGTGCGCGAGATCTGTGACATGCTTTTAATGTCTAAAGGTGTTTACCAAGAATTACTTGAAAAGTTTACTCGTGCGCCATATTAATCAACTATACGTTCTGGATTAAGTACACTGCTTATGGATACTAAAGTTTTATACGTAACCGCGATTATTCTCGCAGCCATAAGTGGTGGTTATTATTATTTCAGTGGAAGTGGCAATAAGCTTCAGGTAGATGCTGCACGCAGTATGAAATCCACGGCTGAAAATATTAATTTGACGCAGACCGATGAAAAAGGTGAGCTGGCTGTTCGTGCTCAAGTCGATCGACTCGAGCAGGATATGCAGAAAAGAACCTCGAAGCTGGAAAATATGAATGCTTCTATGTACAAGGATGGCAAAGTAGATTCTACTTTTTATGCCAAACTTGTGAATGGGTACGAGGATAATACTAAAGTGATCCTTTCTCAGCAGGTGGTAGCAACCAAGATTCTGCAAGATGGTCAGCTTCAGTTCAAGACAGAAGAGTTAACAGGTTTCCCTAAAACACGAGAAATTGAAACGGATAAAGCTGTAGAAGTAACGACTCCACAAGCTGAGTTTATCAGTCAGGGCTTGAAGGCAAATCTAAATGACGGGCAATACGAATTTTTTAATATTCGAGGAAAGTATGAACCAAATTCTTAAACCTAAAATGACGACTACTTTCCTGAAGCGTACTGCGCTTGCTGCTGTGCTCGGGTTTACTTCACTCGCAGCATTGGCAATTCCTTCAGACCGCCAGCAGCCTATTTCACTGGTAGCTGACCGCGCAACTTTTAATGAGCGTACCGGTATCACAACTTATACCGGTAATGTCATTATTGAGCAAGGGACCATGAAACTTCAGGCAAACTCAATTGTGGCGAACCTGAATAGCAAGAAGCAAATCAGCACGATTACAGCAAATGGCAGTCCTGCACGTTTCCAGCAACAGATTGATGCTGCTAAAGGAATTGCGAAAGGTCAGGCACAGAAGATTGTCTACAATGCTGATACCGGTATTATTACCCTGACAGGTAATGCCTTCCTGGAACAGGATGGGGCCAGTATCCGTGGTAATACGCTTCGATACAGCATGAATAAGGGTGATATTGAAGCTGTCGGTACGCCAAATAAAACTGGTTCCTCTTCAGGTCGTGTACAGATTGTGATTCCACCATCCAGTTCTAAATCCTTCCCGGGAGCACGTGACTAATGGCTGAATCAAAGGTTCAAACTTTAACCATTAAACATCTGGCGAAAAACTATAGTAAACGTTGGGTGGTGAAGGATGTATCCTTCAGCATGAAAAGTGGTCAGATCGTTGGTTTGCTTGGACCGAATGGTGCAGGTAAGACCACCAGTTTCTATATGGTGGTTGGTCTGGTGCGTATGGATAAAGGTGAAATATATCTGGATGATCTGGATCTCTCAGATTTGGCCATGCATGAACGTGCCCGTAAAGGGATTGGTTATCTGCCGCAGGAAGCTTCTATTTTCCGGAAGCTTACCATTGCTGAAAATATCATGGCGATTCTTGAAACCCGTAAGGAATTGACCAAAGCCCAGCGTCAGCAGCGCCTAGCAGAATTGCTGGCAGACTTTAAGATTACCCATATCAAAGATTCTCTGGGCATGAGTGTCTCTGGTGGTGAGCGTCGTCGTGCGGAAATTGCCCGTGCGCTGGCAGCTGATCCAAAATTCATGCTACTTGATGAACCCTTTGCCGGGGTCGATCCGATTTCTGTCGGAGATATTAAAGACATTATCACAACCTTGAAAGATCGTGGTATTGGGGTATTAATTACTGATCATAATGTGCGTGAAACTTTGGCAATCTGTGAGCATGCGTATATTGTCAGTGAAGGTGCAGTGATTGCAGAAGGTACACCACAAGAAATCCTGAATAATGAAACTGTTAGAAAAGTGTATCTGGGTGATGACTTTACCGTGTAATTCGGCTTTATTACCTTAATCAAGCCCACACAGTCAACTTTAGCGTTGTTGTGTGGGATTTTTTCGTCGAAAATATTTTAGTATCATCAATTTTAAAATATGTTTGGTATATAGTTAGTTTAAAAACGACACCAATAATCATGCTATTGCAAGCAAAAAAAATTAATAAACTTCGGGGTAATTTACAGGGAAAAAAAAGGGTATTTATCGCCTTTTTATTGCCTTTGCAAATGTCTCAGGTTTATGCGGCAGATACGGAAAAGGGATATTTTCAGGGATTCAAACAAGGGGTCAGTAAACTATTCTCCCCTGAACCTGTGAAATCCTCACATACGGTTGCTCTGCGGGATTTGAGTAATTATCAGCTGGATACCTCACGTGTTCAGGAGTTGCCCCAAGTAGGCGGTTTTCAGAATGGTACTCGTTCCCACAATAATATTCCAGCGATGGGCATTCCCAGACGCATTGATCTCAAGGATGCTGTACTTACAGCAGTTCAGCGTCGTCCCGAGATTGCACAAAGTATATCTTCGCTGTCCTCTCAGGCTGCCAATATTGATGTCGCAAAGGCACAATACTATCCACAGATTTTGGGTGGATTTGGAACAGCAGATTTAACCAAGGGTGAGCGCGGTCGTCAGGTAGTTTCCCTGAATGCGACCCAAATGCTATATGATTTTGGCAAGTAAAATCCAGCGTAACCACTGAAGAAGCCAAGCTTGCCGAAGCGCAGGCACGGGTTTTAGTTAGCCTGGATCAGATTGCACTTGAAGTGGCAGATGCCATTGTCAATATCAAGCGCTATCAGGAAATCACCAAGATTGCCGAGCAGCAGAAACAAGGGATTGCACGAATTGCGGAAATTGCCAATCTGCGAGCCAAAGCCGGGATCAGCAGTCAGGCCGATCCGATTCAGGCCCAATCCAATCTGGAAGCTGCAGAGAATAACCTGATTGTGCAACAAACCCAGTTACGTCAATATCAACAAAAACTGCGTACTTTACTCGGCTTTGATATATCCAATGTAGAGTGGGAAATTCCGGATAGTCTGATTCAACAGGCCGGACTTTACCAGGAGCCTGAATTTACCAGTATTCCAACGTTGATGTTGGCACATGCTGGCGTGGAAGTTGCACGTTCGCAAAAGGAGCAGGCCAGGTTAAATACTTATCCTACCATTAGGGCGTGTCCTCATTT